>DASXSL010000001.1:0-14131 GCA_036506035.1 Gemmatimonadaceae bacterium
TTGCCGTAGGCAACTCCCTTGTCGCAGATAAAGCAGCGATTTCTCTTGATCTGTGCCATTGATTAACCCTCGGCCGCGATAAGCTCGATGCGAGCCATTTCGGCGCCATCGCCTTTGCGATGACCGGTCTTGAGAATCCGCGTGTAACCACCCTTCCGTGATGCGAACCGCGGCGCGACTTCCTGGAACAGCTTGTCTGCAGTCGCACGATGCGGTACACCGCGACCAGCCAGCCGGCGGTTGTGCAACGTTCCCGTCTTGGCCTTGGTGATCAGCCTCTCGACGAACGGACGAAGCTCCTTTGCTTTCGCCTCGGTCGTCTCGATGGCGCCACGCTCGATCAGCGCTTTCGCCAGGCTTCTCATCAGGGCTAGCTTCTGCTCGCTGGTGCGTCGAAGCTGCTTCCCTCTCTTACGGTGACGCATCCTTACACTTCCTCTTCGTCGTCAGCACCAACGGTGGCGACGTTGCGGTTGGGCGGCGTACCCTGATCGGTTATGCGGACGCCGTCGGGAGTCTCCTCGTACTTCATGCCGAAGTTGAGGTTTTCTCTCTCGAGGAGGTCAGCGATCTCGTTCAGCGACTTCTTGCCAAAGTTTTTGACCTGGAGGATCTGGCTCTCGCTCTGACGAACAAGATCACCCAGCGTGCGAATGTTCGAATTCTTGAGCGAGTTCACGGAGCGAACCGAGAGCTCGAAATCTTCGATCGGTGTGCGCAGCACTTCGGCCAGATGGTGCGCGTCGCTACCAGGCATTTCGGTACCGGGAACGAGCGGCGCCGACGCATGCGATCCGAAGCCGGCGAAGTACTGGAAGTGCGTCTGCGCCAGCGCTGCGGCGTAGCTCACCGCCTCTTCCGGTGTGATGGTGCCGTTGGTCTCGACCGTCAGCGTCAGCCTGTCGTAGTCGGTGCGCTGGCCAACGCGCGTCTCGGCGACGGCGAAGTTGGCGCGGCGAACCGGGTTGTAGATCGAGTCGATGCGAACGACGTCGACGGGAAGAGTCTTGTCGACGACATGCTGATCTGCCTCGACGTAGCCGCGGCCACGCCCAACGTACAGCTCGACGTTGATCTCACGATCACCCTGCAGTGTGAACAAGTGCTGGGTGCGATCGATGATGGTGACGCCACCCTGACCCTCGATGTCAGCGGCAGTCACAACACCCGCCGAGCTCTTGGAGATGCGGAGCACAGTGTTCTCGACACCTTCGTCGAGCGACAGCGTGAGCGCCTTCAGGTTGCCGATGATCTGATGGACGTCCTCGACGACACCAGGAATCGTCTGGTGCTCGTGAAGTACGCCATCAATGCGGAAGCCCCACACCGCGGATCCACGCAGCGATGAAAGCAGGAGACGCCGCATCGCGTTTCCGAGGGTGTGTCCGAAGCCGCGCTCCAGCGGCTGAAGTCTGAATTCTGCGACGTTGGGATTGTCTTCGCGCTTCGTCGCTTCGACTAGCTGCGGACGGACAAGGCCCCTGAGATCAATTGCGGTTGCCATTTTTTTCTTTTCCTTGAACGTGCCACCCCGCCCCTAACGCGCGGTGAGCCCGTAACGGGAGTTAGGGTCCCGTACTGCTTCGAACTGCGGATTGCGAACCAACTGCACTGCTGACTGCTGACTAACTGCGGATTGGGAGACTAACTGCGGACTGCGGGCTAGTTCTTACTTGGAGTAGAGCTCAACGACCAATTGCTCTTGCGCGGCGATTGGGATATTTGGTCTCGTCGGCCGCTCCAGCATTTTTCCACTGAAGGTGTCGCGATCGACTGCGATCCACGACAGTGGAGCGCCGCGGCTCGACTGATCCATCGCCGCCATTACGTTCGCCTGCTCGCGTGACTTCATGCGGACGCGAATCTCCTGACCCGGCTGCACGAGGTAGCTCGGAATATCGACCGACTTCTGATTCACTTCGACGTGGCGGTGCCGAACGAGCTGGCGCGCTGCCTTGCGGCTGCCGGCGAAACCCATTCGATACACGACGTTGTCGAGACGCGACTCCAGCGCGGCGAGGAGATTGTGTCCGGTGATGCCCGGAAGCGGTGCGACCCGCTCGAACGTGTTCCGGAACTGTCTCTCGCTGACGCCGTAGATGCGTTTGATCTTCTGCTTCTCACGGAGCTGCTTCGAGTACTCCGACATCTTGCGACGGCGGGCGGTCGACGAACCGTGCTGTCCCGGAGGCGTCGGCCGACGCTCGACGGGGCACTTCTCGGTGAAGCACTTGGTGGCCTTGAGGAACAGCTTCGTTCCTTCGCGGCGGCATTGTCTGCAGCTCGCATCGGTATATCGCATCGGTTAGACTCTCCGACGCTTGGGCGGACGGCAGCCGTTGTGCGGAATCGGCGTGACGTCCTTGATCGACTTGACCTGCAATCCGGCCGCGACGAGCGCCTGAATGGCCGACTCGCGTCCCGAGCCCGGTCCCTGCACTCTCACGTGCACTCGACGAACGCCAAGCGTAACCGCTTCTCGACCAGCCTGCTCACCAGCGACGGTGGCGGCGAACGGAGTCGACTTCTTCGATCCCTTGAAGCCAGCCTTGCCCGCCGAGCCCCAGGAGATCGTGTTCCCCTTGCTGTCGGTGATGGTGATGGTGGTGTTGTTGAACGTCGCGCTGACGTGGGCGATTCCTTCCGCCTCGATTATCCGCTTTGCCTTTTTTCCAATAGCCATAGAATTACTTCGTTACCTTCTTCTTGCCGGCGATGGCGCGGCGTGGACCCTTCTTGGTACGGGCGTTGGTGTGTGTACGCTGACCGCGGACCGGTAGACCACGGCGGTGACGAATCCCGCGGTAGCTGCCGATGTCCATGAGTCGCTTGATGTTCATCGCGATCTCGGTGCGCAGCGCGCCCTCGACGCGAAAGTCCTTCTCGATCGCCTGACGCAGCCGATTCACGTCGTTGTCGTTCAGGTCGCGAATTCTCTGTTCGGAGTTGACGCCCGTCGTCTCCAGAATGCGCCGCGCGGTAGCGCGGCCGACACCGAAGATGTAGGTCAGGCCGATCTCGACTTTCTTCTCGCGCGGTAGATCCACGCCAGCGATACGCGCCATTCTCAGCCCTGCTTCTGTTTGTGTTTTGGATTGCGTTTGCAGATGATGCGAGTCACGCCCTGCCGCTTGATGACCTTGCAGTGCTCGCAGATCGGCTTGACGCTGCTACGAACTTTCACGTCGAACTCCCGCCCGATAGGCAAAGAGGGCAGTTAGCCCTCTCAAATTTTCCGAGGTTAGCCTTTGAAAATACATTGACTGGACAGCCAATGCAACCCATGGAGGCGTATCGGGTTAGCCTAGATCGTCTTCATTACCGATCTGAGCTCGGACGCGGGGTCTTTTGCTTCTGTGATCATTCGCCCCAGCACGATGTAGTTTGCCCCTGCTTTAGCAGCCTCAGCAGCAGTAACGGTGCGTCTCTGGTCGTCCGTCCTACCGCCAGCGGGCCGGATCCCCGGTACCAGCAATTTGAGCTTTTCGCCGTACTTGGCGCTGATCTTCTGAGCCTCCAATCCGCTGCAGACCACGCCGTGGGCCCGGGCGGCAGCGCAGTCTCCGGCCAGGCGCAGGACCTCGCCGTAAATCTCGAGCGACTTCCGCCCCCACGCGCTGCGGAGCATTGCAGCATCTAGCGATGTGAGGATCGTGACTCCCAGAATCCCGCACTTGCTGCCCGCTCCCTCGACCGCGGCCTCGATCATTTCCCGGCCACCGGTCGCGTGCACGGTCAGGAGCTTCGCCCCTATTCCCGCCGCGCTCCGCGCCGCGCCCTTGACGGTGTTTGGTATGTCGTAAAGCTTGAGATCGAGAAAAACATCGTTGCCGAGAGCGCGTAACGTCTGGACAACCTGCGGACCAGCGGCGGTGAAGAGCTCGCCACCCACCTTGTAGAACTTGCACGCATCGCCCAAGCGCTCGACCATCGCCAGCGCCAGCTCGGCGCGCGGAAAATCAAGCGCTACTATCGGAGTCGGCTTGCGCGACGCTGGCGGCGCCGCACGGGACGCCATTTTGGTTCGAGTTCCCGCCGGTCTTGGCTGAGGAGTCAATTCAGCTCTCCCACACGAGTGACCCGCGCACTTCGTTCAGAGACCTCACGCCTTTCTCGCGACACCAGCGACCCAGGTTGTCGACAAGTTTCTGCGCCAGCCGCGGCTGCTGCATCACCGACGTACCGATTGCAACAAGACTTGCTCCAGCTATGACGTACTGAATGATATCCGTCGCTTTCCCGATGCCGCCAACTCCGATCACCGGCAGCTTCACCGCTTTTGCCACTTTGTAAGTCGCCAGCACACCAACCGGCATCAGTCCAGTGCCGCTTACGCCACCAGTTCCGAAGCCGAGTGCGGGCTTGCGGGTTTCGGTATCGATGACGAGCCCCGGAAGCGTGTTCACGACGGAGATTCCATCAGCTCCAGCTTCCGCGGCGATTCGGGCGCTGGCGCCAATGTCCTGCAGTGTCGGCGATAGCTTGACGAAGATCGGCTTGCGTGTCGCCTGTCTGGATCTGGAAACGACCTCTGCTAGCGACCGTGCATCAGCGCCGAATTCCATGCCCCCGGCCCTCACATTCGGGCAGCTCACGTTGAGCTCGTAACCGGATACGGCCGGCGAGTCGTCGAGCGTCGACACGACCGTCGCAAACTCCTCGACCTGGTTTCCGACCACATTCACCAGCACCTTTGCCCGTTTGAGATTCGCCGCCAGCCACGGCAGATGCTCGGCAAGAACTTCTTCCATGCCCGGATTCGCCAGCCCGACGGCGTTGATCATTCCGTCCTCGAACTCCGCCACGCGCGGCGCTCGCGCGCCGTGCCGGCGTTCCACGCTCACGGCTTTGGTGATCAGTCCGCCCAGGGCATCAATCTCAATCACGCGCGAGAGCTCGCGACCGTAAGCCGCAGTGCCAGCGGCCAACAAAACCGGATTTTGAAAATCGATCCCCGCGGCGGTGACTGCGAGCGAGGACGTCGCCACCGCTACCGCTGGCCCCCGACTCGCGACTCGTAGTGCGCGAGGTAGGCGGTGATGGACTGGGCGATGTTCCGGGCCAGCGCGCGCTGATTTGCCTGGTCGGAGAGGTACGTCGCCTCGGACTGATTGCTCCCAAAGCCTAGTTCGATCAGGACCGCCGGCATGTACGATCCACGGAGAACCGCGAAATTCGCCTGCTGGACGCCGCGATTCGGGCCCGGGTGCACATCGATCAAACCAGTCTGAATCGTCTCTGCCAGGTCGCTCGATTCGCGCAGGTGCTCGTTCTGCGCCATGTCCGTAATGATGAAGCTGAGAGGATCGCCCTTCGGCGCATTCGCTCCGGTCTCGAACTTCACCGATTCGTTTTCCATGTCCTGCACGCGCCGCTCGTCTTCGGTTTTCGCTTCGGCCAGAAAGTACGTCTCGAATCCACGTTCGCGAGCGCCAGCGGCAGTGTTGTAGCCGGGTGCGTTGCAGTGGATCGAAATGAACACGTCGCCGTGGTTCGAGTTTGCAATACGACCACGGTCAGCCAGAGCAATGAGCGTGTCGGTGGTGCGCGTCAGCAGCACATCGATTCCACGCGCCTTGAGAACCGTCGCCAGCTTTTGCGCGACCGACAGTGTCACGTCCTTCTCGACGAACCAGGCCGGACTCCCGATTGGCCCGGTCATCCCATTGTCGGGTCCGCCGTGTCCGGCGTCGATCACCACCAGCTTCCGCGTTGGCGCCCGACTCGCTGGCGACGTCCGCACGGGCGGCGGCGCCGGAGACCTGCTGGATTCAGCGGCGACCGCTGCTGGTCGAGTTGCCACAACAGTCGAGTTGGCCACGACGCGCGTCGAGGTGGCGCTCACCGCCATAGGGGCAGAAACGCGGAGCTCGGCCTGCGCCACGTCGTAAGAGTAGCCGCCGTAGCGCGGCAGTACTTCGCTCACGAATTGGAACGGCAGGTAGAGCTGTCCACCGCGAACCTGTGGCGCGCGCGTGAGTGGAATGGTCAGCGTATCGCGTTTCGCGAACGGAATACCATCGATCAGATCGAGACGCAGGCGCGGCAACGCCAGAGTGTAGTGCAGGTTAGTCCCGGTAATCAGCGTGCCTCTCATCGCTTTCACCAGTGCATCGGCCCGCACGCTCGGCTCGCCCCCGCTGATGGTGACCGGCACCGACGTCGAACTCGCGCCATCGCGCACCACGACGAACGTCGGAATCGGCGTTGCTGCCGATGCCGCGGCGATCTGGAGCGCGAGAAAGAGGGCGATCATCGTGTGCGCACCGCCCGAGCCATATCGCGCTCGTCGTCGCGCCGCTTCTCGTCGGCACGCTTGTCGTAGAGCTTCTTGCCCTTGCCCAGTGCCAACGCGACTTTTGCCTTTCCGCGCTTGAAGTAGACCTCCAGCGGGATCAGCGTCAGTCCCTGACGCTCGACAGCGCCGATCATCTTGCGGATCTCCTTCTTGTGCAGCAGGAGTTTCCGCGTCCTCGTGGGGTCGTGATTGAAGTAGCTCGCCTGTTCGTAGGGCGATATGTGCAGGTTGAGCAGAAAAACCTCTCCATCTTTAACGATCGCGTAAGAATCAGCGATGTTGGCCTTTCCGTTCCGCAGCGACTTGACCTCGCTGCCGGTCAGAACGACTCCCGCTTCCCAGGTGTCGAGGATGTGGTAGTCGTGTCTGGCGCGTTTGTTCCGCGCGACCGACTGCTTCGCATCTTTCTCGACTTTCTCTGCCATTGGACTTCGTTCTCAACTAAGAGGCAACTTCGTACCATTCACGGGACATTTTAGCAACGATGTTGCTCGACGTCACAATTCCGTTGCGTTGACTTCACCATCCGTGCTTTCTAAGTTCATTGACGAGCCTGCCGAAGTGGTGGAACTGGTAGACGCGCTGCGTTCAGGGCGCAGTGGGTGTAAGCCCGTGGGGGTTCGAGTCCCCCCTTCGGCATATAAAAAACGGCGCGTCTGCTTGGTCAGGCGCGCCGTTTCTGCTTCCGTCCTGATGATCTAGACCGTCTCTAGGATCGGGAGACCGACTTTCTCCGGCAGTGTGGCGCCGGTCGTCGGAAGTCCAACTCTCTCGCGAACGGTCGGCTCGTCGTGCAGCAGATCGGCGAGACTCACGCCCTGGAGCACGTCGTCGATTTTCTGTTGCAGCATCACCCAGACGGGCCGGATGCTGCAGCTGTGCGATGCCGAGCACCGCTCCTCTTCCACCGGATGGCTGACGCAGTGGAGATCGAAGGTCTCCAGCTCCGATGCGTGGATCACATCCCGGATCGAGATCTGAGCCGGCGGCCTGGCAAGCACGTAGCCGCCACGCGCGCCGCGGGTGCTGGTAATAACGCCGGCCCGCCGCAGCCGTAGCAGAATCTGCTCGACGTAATCGGCCGGAAGTCGTTCCTGCCGCGCGATTTCGCGCCCGTTGACGGGCCCCGATTCGGTGCGTTTAGCGAGGTTGAGGGCGCAGATGACGCCGTACTCTGCCCATGTAGTAATCCTCATGCCTTCAGGATAGGGAGGGATGGGGGATGGGACAAGGGCTCATGAAGGGCAAACTGCACCTGTAGGTGCGCTACCCTGCCGATACTCCACCGTGTTTCCCGCCGGGTACCCCGATCTCGGTCATCTTCCTCAGATCGAGAACCTCATCAATCTCAGCATCGGGCAAGACCTTCTCGCGTTTCACCAGGTCGCGGATCAACACGTTTTCCTTTACCGACTGCTTACTGATCTCCGCCGCCCGTGCATAGCCGATCTGGGGAGCCAGTGCCGTCGCCAATGCCGCCGAGCGCTCGAGCCAGTATTCGGCCTGCGCCTCGTTCGCCTCCATCCCCTTAACCGTCTTTTCGGCGAGCACGCGCGCCGCGTTTCCGAGAATCATCATCGAGAACAGCACGTTGTGAGCAATCACCGGCATCATCACGTTCAGCTCGAGCTGACCGTGCTCGGCTGCCACGCTGACGCAGGCGTCGTTGCCAAAAACCTGGAAGCAGACCTGGTTGACCATTTCCGGAATCGATGGATTCACTTTGCCAGGCATGATCGATGAACCGGGTTGCACGGCGGGCAGGCGAATCTCGTCCAGGCCTGTGCGCGGTCCGCTCGCCAGCAGCCGCAGATCGCTGGCGATCTTGCTGAGATCGAGCGCCAGAACTTTCAGTTGGGCGCTGAACCCTGCGACATCCCCCATGCTCTGCATCAGCTGGATTCGATCCTTCCCTTCGCGCAGCTCGACCTTGGCGGACTGGCGAAGGTATTTAACCATCAGCGGCGGATATTCTGGCTCGACATTCACTCCCGTTCCAACAGCGCTCCCGCCGATTCCCAGATCCCGCAGATAGTCGGCCGCCTGGACGACGCGCTTGATGCCGCGGCGAAGCGAGCCAGCGTAAGCGTGCAGCTCCTGGCCGAGTCGGATCGGCATCGCGTCCTGCAGGTGTGTGCGGCCGGACTTGAGAACGTCGTCGAATTCCTCGCCTTTTTTCTCGAACTGGCTGGCAAGGGTATCGAACGCTTTTTCGAGGGTGCCAAGCTCACTCAGGCAAGCGAGCCGGATCGCCGTGGGAATCACGTCATTGGTAGACTGCGCCATGTTGACGTGATCGTTGGGATGGACCGGTGCGTACGCGCCGCGTTGGGCGCCTAGGATTTCGTTGGCACGATTCGCCAGCACTTCGTTGACGTTCATGTTGTGCGAAGTGCCGGCTCCCGCCTGATAGACGTCGACGACGAATTGGTCGCGATGCTTTCCCGAGAGAACTTCGTCGGCTGCCTTCACTATCGCATCGGCGATCTTAGGATCGAGGCGACCAGTTTCCTTGTGGGTGAGAGCGGCTGCGCGCTTGATGCGCACTGTCGCATCGACGAACGCCGGCAGCGGCTTGAGACCGCTGATCGGGAAATTCTGCACGGCGCGCAGGGTCTGGACGCCGTACAGCGCGTCCTGAGGAACGTCGAGTGTGCCGAGTGGATCCTTTTCGCTGCGAGTCTTGTCGCTCATCGTTGAGTGAAGATCGGAGTTAGCGGCCCACGATGCGAGCAGTGCCGTTGAGAAACGGGTTCGACAATCGCTCCTGACCGATGGTGGTGTCCATGCCGTGGCCGGGGTACACCACAGTCTCCAGAGGAAGCGCCGAAATTTTTTGGAGCGTTGCCGCAAGCTGCGGCGGGTTGGAAAACGGAAGATCTGTCCGGCCAATGGAGCCGGCGAACAGACAGTCGCCAACCAGCGCTATTCCCTCGCCGTGGATGACGACATGACCGGGAGCGTGACCCGGCGCGTGCAAGACCGTCATCTCGCACTCGCCGACTTTCACGCGCTGGCCATCGGAGAATTCACGGTCGGGAGGCGGCGGCTCCTCGAATGGCACGCCGTAAACTTCCGCCTGTCGTGACGCGGCATCATACAATCGCCGATCGGCGGGATGCAGGTAGATGGGGACGTCCCACCTTTCTTTGACCGACGCAATTGCGCCGACGTGGTCGACGTGAGCGTGGGTAATCCAGATCGCATCGAGTTTGGCGCCGCTGCGATCGATCTCACTCACCAGCCGCTCCCCCTCACTGCCGGGATCGACTATCACCGCGCGATTCGCGCGATCGTCCACCACCAGGTAGCAGTTCTCCTGAAACGCGCCGACAGTGATAGTCCGGACTTTCACGGCGGCGCGATCAGGTGTACCCGCCGCCGCTTATGTGCGACGCTTCCAGCGCCTCGCGCACCGCCTCTCCGGACCCATCACGCAGCATCTCCTTGAAGCGGGAGATGTACTTGTCGGCTGCAATGGCAGCAGTCGTCGCGTCACCGGACGCCGTGGTCACCTGCCTCGTCAGCTGGGCGCGCAAGTCGCCGGCGACGAACAGGCCCGGAATCGACGACATCATCGCACTGTCGGTGAGAACGTAGCCCATCACATCGTGCTCGAAATGACCAGCGATCACACCGGTATTCGGACGGAATCCGATGAAGATGAATAGTCCGTTCGCCTTCAGGAATTTCCGCTTCCCTGTCACGAGGTTGTGCAGGTGCAGCCCGTTCATTCCTTCCTGCGGATCGCCGTCCACCTTTTCGACGATCGTGTCCCAGATGACTTCGATCTTTGGATTGTCGAAGACGTGCTTCTGCAGAATCTTCGACGCTCTGAATTCGTGGCGACGGTGAATGAGATAGACCTTCGTCGCGTAGCGAGTGAGAAAATCTGCCTCCTCGCAGGCGGCATCGCCGCCGCCCACTACAGCGACGATCTGCTCCTTGAAAAAGGCAGCATCACAAATGGCGCAGTACGACACGCCCTTCCCGGCGTACTCGAGCTCGCCCGGTATTCCAAGTTTTATCGGGGTGCCACCAGCAGTCACGATCACTGCCGGCGACCGGAAGATGTCGCCGTCCTCAGTCTCGGTCTGGAAGTAGCCGTCTTCCATCTTCGTCACCGACGTAACGGTCGTCGTCTCGAAGAATTCGGCGCCAAACTGTTTGGCGTGCGCCGCGAATTTCTCGGCCAGCTCGTAGCCGAGGATCTTCGGGAAGCCAATCACGTCGTCGAGGTACTCGGTGTTGAGCAGCTCTCCGCCAGGGAATCCGCGCTCAAGCACCGCTGTCCGCAGCATCGCCCGGCCAGTGTAAAGGGCGGCGGTCATCCCGGCCGGCCCTGCACCAATTATTACAACGTCGTAATCACGTACTTTTGCCAAGAAACTCACCTTTAAGGGAGCAAATACCTTCAATGCTCACGCGTGAAATATAGCTGACGCGTCGAGTACTTCGCCCTCAGATGCGTATGTGGCGTCCGCCGTCGACGATTATCGTCTCGCCGGTCACGTAATCGGCGCTGAGAAGGTACAACACGGCCTGCGCTACATCATCGGGGCTGCCGATTCGCCCGAGGGGGGTCGTGGCGATCAGCTTTTCGGCAAGCTCCGCTGGCGAGCCCTCCGGCAGGAGCACCGCGCCCGGCGCGATGGCGTTGACGCGAATCTTGGGAGCAAGGGCGTGGGCGAGACCGCGCGTCATCTGAACGATGCCAGCCTTGGTGATCGCGTGCGGGACGTACGAGCGCCACGTCTCGAACGCAGCGAGATCGGCGATGTTGACGATGGCGCCGCCACGCTTCTCCATCACCCGCGCCGCCGACTGACAGAGGAAAAAGGGCGCGCGAAGGTTCAGTGCAAACATGGCGTCCCAATCCTCGACCAGAACTTCACCCACCGGCGTCCGCAGCATCACCGCCGCCGAATTGACCAGCACATCGAGACCGCCGAACACCTTGTTGGTGTGCTCGATCAGACGTGGCCCGGTGGCTGGATCTGTCAGATCTCCAGGCAGCGTCCGCGCGTCGGTTCCCGAGGCGATTATTTCTTCGGCAGTTTGGCGAGCGCCTTTCTCGGAGCCGGAGTAGTGGACTCCCACCCTCATTCCCGCTTTTCCGAGCGCGAGCGCAATCTCGCGCCCGACACGAGTGCCGGCGCCGGTAACGAGAGCGACGCGACCATCTAATTCCACTGGCTGATGCTCATTTTGCGGACGGCCCGGACGCGAGCGCGGCCAGCTTCTCGTCCTGTTTGTCGAGCCATTCTACGGGAACGTTCATGATGCCCAGCCTGCGCGGGCCGTCCGACGCGCCGTGCCAATCGGAGCCGCCGCTTTGGACGAGGCCAAAAAAATCCGCCAGTGCCTGCAAACGCTTCACATCCTCCGGCGAATGACTCGGATGCTTGACCTCCACACCGTCGAGACCTGCGGCGACCAATGGCTCCAGTCGCTCACGCCGACCACCATCGCCGGGATGCGCCCAGATGGCAAGGGCCCCCGCTTCGTGGGCGATACCGATTGCGTCCTGAATCGACAACCGCGCCTTGGGCACGAAAGCGCTTCCGTTCGAGCCGAGGTATCTCATGAACGCATCACGGAAATCGTGCACAAGCCCGCGCGTTATCAACGCCCTCGCCACGTGCGGCCGGCCGACGGCGCCGCCATTGGATTGCTGGAGGACTTCGTCAAGAGTCAGCTCGACGCCCAGTGAGTTGAGCTTCTCGACAATTCTCTCGGCCCGGGCGTAGCGCAGCGTGCGCAGCTCGCCAAGCCGCTGCTCGAGCGCCTCGAGGTGAGAGAGGTGGAGCGCCAGGAGGTGAACTTCGTGATCGTCGTAAAACGCGCTGAGCTCGACTCCTGTAATCACCCGCACACCGAACCGCTCCCCCGCAGCACGAGCTTCCGGGACGCCGTTGATGGTGTCGTGATCTGTAAGGGCAATTGCGCCGAGTCCGCAGCGCTGCGCCGCTTCGATCACTTGCTCGGGAGGAAGTATCCCGTCAGAGGCTGTAGAATGCGTGTGCAGATCGACGAATGCCGCCCGCGCCGGGCTCGCACTCGCGCTCACCGCGCGTAACCGGCCTCAGGCGATGTAAAGCTCGGCTGCGACTGCTCGAACAGCTCCTTCAGTTGCGCATCTGAAAGCTCGGCGAACGCCTGCTCGCGCGAGCGAGTGCCCTGCGGTGAATAGCGAGTCACGCGCACTTCGCGGTCCTTGGCCGCGCCACGCGAGAACATCAGCGCGTACTCGTCCTGGGTGTACTGCGTGATATATCCCGATGGGTAGACGCTCCACGTTTGTCCATCCACCTGCAGTGAGCGCGTCGGCATCAGAGCTCGACCTCCTGATAAACCCGCGACGGATCGAGCGTCTTGTGCGGCGCGTTGGCGTGAGCGACGGTGAGCGTCTGCTCATCGTCTGCTTCGGTGAACTCGACGAACGCGCCGGGAAGCGCGGTCTCCTCGAATACCCAGAAGCGACAGTTCGCCGCTGCGTAGTGCGAGCGCAGCGCCTTCAACCGTTTCGTGTAGTTGGCGCGCTCGGCGGCCGGAACAGTGGAGCGTTGTATGGTCAGTGCCTTGGGCATCTTAAATTCCGGTCTCCGGAAATGTTTCGATCGTTTTCTTGACGAACGCGAGGAATTGGTCGGCGATGGCGCCGTCGATCACGCGGTGATCGAATGAGATGGAAAAATAGGCGCAGGTGCGGATGGCGATGGTGTCTTCGCCATCGACGCCAGGCAGAATCTTCGGCCGCTTCTCGATCGCTCCCACCCCCAAAATCGCGACCTGAGGCTGGTTGATGATGGGCGTGCCCATCAACGAGCCGAAGACCCCGGGGTTGGTGATGGTGAAGGTTCCTCCCTGGACTTCTTCCGGCGACAGCTTCTTGGCGCGCGCGCGAGCCGCCAGGTCATTCAGAGCGCGGGTGATTCCCGAAAGTGAGAGATCGTCGGCCTGCTTGATCACTGGCACGATCAAGCCCCAGTCGAGGGCGACCGCAACACCGATGTTGATCTGCTTTCTGTAGATGATGTTGGTACCGGCGACGGACGAGTTGATCACCGGGAACGCGTGCAGTCCGTCCGTCACCGCTTTGATGATGAACGGCATGTACGTCAGCTTCTGCCCCGTCGCCGCTTCAAATTCCGCTCGTTTCTTGGCGCGGATGCGGGCGACGCGGGTGAAATCGATCTCGATGAACGAGGTGACGTGGGCCGAAGTGTGACGCGACGCAACCATGTGCTCGCTGATGAGCGCGCGCATCTTGGACATCGGCTCGACGACGTCGCCGGGCCAGGGCTCAGGCAGCGGCAGGGCGTGTCCGCCCGGAGGCGCGAAGCGAGCGCCGGCAGGAGCCGTTGCGGGCGCACCTGATTCGATGAAGCCGAGTATGTCGCGCTTGGTAACGCGACCGGCGACTCCGGAGCCTTGCAGCGACGCAATGTTCACTCCGTGCTCGGCAGCGATTTTTCTGACGAGCGGCGAGGACTTCGTACGCACGCGGTCTTCGAATGAGTTTCCGTTGCCGGAGTGGGATGCGGCGATGGCGGGCGCTGGCGGTTGCTGACGGACGGGAGTCGAAGCCGGCGTAACTTCCCGTTGGGGGGCCGGCGATGCTGCGGGTGTTTTCGTCGCGCCCTTGGCCGCTGTAGCCTGTGGAGCGGAAGCTCCAGCGCTTGGTGCGCTCTCCTTTTTCTCCACCACAGCGCCCTTCTCGGTCTCGAGTCGGGCGACGACAGTCTGCACTGCAACGGTCTCACCTTCTTTCACGATTATCTCGGCGAGCACTCCGGCAGCCGGCGCCGGAATCTCCGCGTCGACTTTATC
>DASXSL010000002.1:0-24581 GCA_036506035.1 Gemmatimonadaceae bacterium
TGCCACACACTCAGCTTTCGGGCCAGTACGATCTCGACGTGCGCGGATCGAATCTGGCGACGCTCACCGGGCGGGCGGTGGCATCGATCGAGAAATCCACGCTCGCCGGATTCCGCGTCGATCCGTCGATCGCGCGTTTGCGCTTCGGCAACGGTGTCGCGACCGTCGACACACTCGCTCTCAACGCGAACGGCCTGACGGCGCACGCGTCCGGGACTTTCGGGCTCGAGGACAGCCACACCGGCTCGCTCAAGTTCTCGGCCGTGATGGATTCACTTTCGCGTCTGCGTGCGGTCGTCCCCGCGCTTGCCAACGATGCGCAGCTCGATTCGTTGCACGGCAGCGGTGAGCTGACGGGAGAGCTCACCGGCAGCATGGACCATCTCTCTATCAACGGCATCCTCCGCGCGAACGACGTCCAGCTCGGCAGGGAGAGCGTCGAGAGCATTCGTGGGACTATCCTTCTGGCGGACATCACGAAGCAGCCGACCGGCTCATTCATTTTTGGCGCCGACACGGTGACTCTTGGCCCCGTCGGCTTCAACAGCGTGAGAGCCTCGGTGGCGCTGACGTCGCCGACGTCGGGACACTTCAGCGCATCGATGCTGAGCCAGAGCGGCGTCCAGACGGACCTCACCGGGAACATCACGCGCAGCAAGGACACTACCATAGTAAGGCTGGATAGCGCGGCGGTGCTCGTCGATCCCGACAACCGCTATCGCCTGGAGTGGCCGAGTCGAGCCATGTTCTCGAAGGGCTTTCTGACGCTGGACTCGTTGATCCTGCAGCACAGCAGCAAGGCGAAGGTGATCGTGCAGAACGTTCGCTTCACCGGAGATTCGGTGAGGGGTCATGTGCGAACGGACAGCGTCGACATGCGGCTGTTCCGCGCCTTCGTGCCGGGACTGGTTGATGCCCGCGGCGCAATCGTCGCTGATGTCGACATCCGTGGACCGGTGAAGCAGCCGCGACTGTTCGGACAGATCTCGCTCGCGGATGGTACCGCGGCGTTTTCAAACTTGGGGACGCGGTTCAATCACATTCGCGCCGATATCGCACTGGCCGGCGACTCTGTCCACATCAGGCAGCTGTCGGCGGAAACGAACAAGGTTCGACGCGGAACTGCGAACGTGACGGGCTCCGTGAGCTTCGAGCATTACGACAATCCGTCGTTCTCGATCACAGCCAACGCATCGAACTTCCACGCCATCGACAAGCCGGGTCTGGCGGCACTCGATATTTCGACCGGTCCGGCAGTGACACTCAACGGATCGACGCAGGATGCGGTGATGCGCGGCACAATACACGTCGAGCGCGGATCGATCTACATCCCGGAGGTCATCAAGAAGCAGGTCGTCGACCTCAACGATCCGGAATTCCAGAACGCGGTGGACACGCTGCTGTCGCAGAATCGGCAAGTGATGCCGAGGACACCGAAAGCAGTCGCGCGCAATCTGCGTTTGGAAAACGTGGCGGTCGACATCGGCCCCGATGTGTGGCTGCGCTCCTCGGAAGCGAACATCAAGCTTGGCGGCTCGCTGAACGTGACGCTGGCGCCACAGGGTCCTGGTCAGCCGCCGCAGCTGGCGCTGCAGGGAAACCTGAGCGCAGACAAGGGAACCTATCGACTGAATCTCGTCGATCCGTTCGTGCAGCCGACGTTCGACGTGCAACGCGGATCGCTGTTGTTCTTTGGCACTCCGGATTTGAATCCATCGCTCGACATCGCGGCGATTCACACCGTGCGTCAGCCGCGGCAGAGTGCAAACGGCCGCGACGTGAGAGTCGAAGTCGACATCACTGGCACACTCGCGCATCCCGAGCTGGCGCTGAGAAATCCCGACAATTTGCCGCTTTCACAGAGCGACTTGCTCAGTTATCTGGTGACGGGTGAGCCGGCGGTGGGTCTCGATAACACCACTGGTCAGCTGGGCGCGATTGGCGTGCGAACGTTTGGTAACTTGCTGGTCAACGCACTGCCGCGGAATGTGCTCGACTACGTCGAGATTCAGACCGCGACGCCAGGCACCGATCAAGCGACGACGACGAGCCCGGCCTACTATGGCCTGCTCAACACGCGTGCAGTACTCGGCAAGCAGATCGGTAGTCGGTGGTTCCTTGGCTTGAGCACCGGACTCTGCTTTGTGAATCCGAGCCTGTTCAAGGAGAATCTCGGACTCCAGCTCGAGTACAGAATCAGCTCGTTGTATAGCGCGCAGGCGGCGATCGAGCCGGGGTCGAGCAACACCCGGTGTGACGCAAAAGGGACCGCTCCGCCGCTCAGTCCGACGCAGACTCCGCCGCAGCTGGGCTTCGACGTCTTCCGAAACTGGCGTTTCTAAAAGCCGCTTGACTCGTCAAGTAGTGATTTGCGGGCATTCCTTCAGCCGGCCCCAACCCCGAGAGTGATGGCGAAAAATCTGCGCGAGAAGGATCTGATGGTGTGCCGCTCCTGCGGTAACGAGGAGCGTGCATCCGAAGGCTATCCGTGCGCTGATTGCGGGACATTCGTCTGCGTAATTTGCAACTTTCGTGGGGTCACCCTTTGCAAATCATGCCGAGCCAAACGTCCCGAGCCGCCGATGACGCCAGCTCCGACGAAAGTCGATTGGCCGGAGCATTGAGCGAGAG
This sequence comes from Gemmatimonadaceae bacterium, assembly GCA_036506035.1. Classification (GTDB taxonomy): domain Bacteria; phylum Gemmatimonadota; class Gemmatimonadetes; order Gemmatimonadales; family Gemmatimonadaceae; genus UBA4720. The sequence goes on from DASXSL010000002.1 coordinate 2,632, forward strand.
CGTCACTGCCATCGCGGCGATCGCACCAATGCTGTGCGATCCCGACGTAAGAACCACACAAGTATCACAGCTTCTGCACGGGCATATCGCCCAGGTCGTCGAGCGCAACGGACTTTGGCTTCACGTCAGAGGCGCCGACGGTTATGCCGGATGGGTGCATCAGGGTTACGTGGTGACGATGCCGGAGCCTGTGCCGCCGCTCTCGCAAACCGGGTGGAACGATCCGCGTCCACTGTCGCTCGGATGCACCGTTCGCGACGAGCACGGCGCGACGCGCAAGCTGCCGTTGGGGGCGCTGATTACTGAAGGTCAGGAGCGCACCAGCGGATTGGCGATGACTCTCGAAGAGCGCCGCCATGCATTTCCTCCGCTGGCAGACTCGATCACGGCGTCGGCGATGACGTTCTTCGAGGGGACATCGTACGAGTGGGGCGGCGTCACTCCCTGGGGATGCGATTGCTCCGGCCTCATCTCCAGCTCATTCCTTCTGCATGGCGTTCATGTCCCACGCGATGCGTGGATGCAGGCGATGACCGGCGCGCCGGTGGAATCGATGGACGATTTGCAGCCCGCCGATCTGCTTTTCTTTTCCGACGAGCCGGACGGGAAGATCACTCACGTGGCGATCTCGCTGGGAGGGATGAAGGTGGTGCACCTCGCCCTTGGACGAGGAGGCTACGCCGTCGACACGCTCGACGGGCACGATGAATACACATCGCTACTTCTCAAGCGGTACCGTTTCGGTCGACGGATTTTGAGTGCGGATTGAGGGTCGCGGACGGTTGTCTTGATTGAGGGTTACGGACCAACTGTCAGTCCGGATTTCGGACTAATTGAGGAGCGCGAACTTTTCTGCGGATTACGGACGCTAGACTGCCTGCCGCTTCGCTGGGGAGTAATTGAGCAGTTCTAGTCGGCACTCCTCACTGCGTCCGAGTCCTCAATCAGTCCGAACTCCGCACTGAAAGTCAGTCCGCAGTCCTCAGTCCGCAGTAAGGTCCGAGTCCGCAGTCGTTAGCTGACCATCCCGTTGGGGGCGCCGGTTAGAATTGGTGTCGCCGTTGGCCCATTGACAAAAAGTTTCGCCGCCGCGGTTGGCTGATCGTCGAGCGTGACTTGCATGGTGTATTGTCCCGCCACGTTGAGCGGGAGATCGACGACGGCGATGATTGGAAGATCCACCTCGAATACCGGGTTGGGCGCCGGCGCGACGTTCATCTCTCCCGATGAGGACCACAGCTCCTCATCGAGCGGACTCAGCCAGCGGAAGCTGAGCTTGTGGCTGCCGACATCGTCACCGTTTGCTTTCAGTCGCACGATGAAGTGAGTGCGCGGGTGAATGGTCGGCAGTCCCGCCACCTGCACCGCGTCGAAAATGCCGAGTACGTTGAGTTTTCCCTCCTGGGAAAGGTTGGCAGCGTCGGCAAAAACGGCGAATGAGATGTGCATGACCCAAAGTAGCCGCGCCGCGCCTTAGCCGGCTAGCTTTCGGCGATGACAGAATCAGTCGGGCCAACTCCAACCATCGCCGACTCGCGCATCGACACCCACGCGCACGCCGCGTTCGGGTTGACGGATGTGCTGCTGCTGGCGATGGCAGCGATCTGGGGAATCAACTTCGTCGTCGTCAAATACGCGACGCACGTGTTCAGCCCTGTTGCTTTCACCGGACTGCGGGTGGTGACGGCGGCGATCTTTCTGTTGATAGCCGCGTTTGGCCGAGGAAGCTCGACTCCTGGCAGTGCCGACAGTATGCGCACCAGGATGCTCGGTTTGGTATTAAGCCGAGCCGACCTGATCCGACTGCTGCTACTCGGTGCGCTCGGCAACGGTCTCTATCAGCTGTTCTTCGTCCATGGTGTAGCGCGGACGCGAGCGGGGAATGCATCGCTGATCGTCGGCGCGGCGCCTGCGTTCATCGCACTCGTCGCCAGATTACGAGGTCTCGAGCGAGCGAAAGCGACGACGCTGCTGGGGATTGGACTCTCGGTGGCGGGTGTGGCGCTGGTGATCGTTGGCAGCGCCAGACCAACCAGCGGCGAGACAACTCTGCTCGGGTCGCTGCTAGTCTTCTTTGGTGTGTTGTGCTGGACGCTCTACACGATCCTGCTCCAGCCGTACACGAAGCGGATCGACGTCATCAGGCTCTCCGCGGTGACGATGGTCGGTGGTGCGGTGCCACTGCTGTTGGCGTCGTTACCGGCGCTGATTGACACCGATTGGTCGAGGATCGGAGTCGGCGGATGGATCGCGCTTCTTTACTCGAGCGTGATCTCGATGGGAGTCGCCTACATTTTCTGGTACCGCGGACTGCGGATACTCGGGCCGACGCGTACCGCGGTCTATTCCAACCTGCAGCCAATCGTGGCGCTGCTCGTCGCGTGGGCATTCCTCGGCGAGCATCCGACCATCTTCCAGGGCGTTGGCGCGGCGACCATCATCGCCGGCGTTTTTCTGACAAGAGCATGAGACTGGTTCTCTTCGACATCGACGGCACACTACTCAACTCCGGCGGCATGGGACGCGCTGCGATGCAGCGCGCACTCGGACTGGTGTTCGGGTCGCCAGGCAATCCCTCGTATCGCTACGACGGAAAAACCGACAAGCAGATCGTGCGCGATGTGATGCGGCTCGAGGGACACAGCGATGCACACATCGATGCGCGGATGGAAAAGCTGATCGAGCTTTATCTCGACGGACTGCGCGAGGGAGCAAAGAGCCGAAAGTTCAACGTTCGTCCGCTCGAAGGTGTGGTTCCGTTGCTCGATGCATTGGACAAGCGAAAGGATGTCGTGCTCGGGCTGTTAACGGGGAATGTCGAACCGGGCGCGCGCATCAAGCTCAAGGCGGCGGGAATCGATCCGGATCGTTTTCGCGTCAACGCCTTCGGCTCAGACCACGAGCATCGTCCGGAGCTCCCGGCGATCGCGCAAAAGAGGGCGGGCGAGACGCTGGGCCTCGACATCGCCGGCGACAGGCTGGTCGTCATCGGCGACACGCCGGCCGACATCGAATGCGGTCGCTCGCTCGGCGCCAGAGCGATCGGCGTCGCCAGCGGACACTACACCGAGGAACAGCTCAAGGCGCACAACCCGTACGCGGTTTTTCCTTCGCTGAAAAACACACAGCAGGTACTCGAGACGATTCTCAATGCGTGAGGTCGAGCTCAAGGCAATCGTTGACGACCTGGCGGAGCGCAGACGGAAAATCGAAGAAGCAGGTGGATCGATATCGTTCGAGGGAAAGATCACCGACCGTCGCTACGATTTTTCGTCACGCGAGCTCTCGGCACGGGATGAAGTGTTACGCGTCCGTCGCTATTTCGGCGGCAAGTCGACAAAAACCTACCTGGACTGGAAAGGCCCGACGGAATTCCGCGACGTCTATAAGGTGCGCGAAGAAATCACGACACCAGTCGAGGATTTCGAATCACTCGAGCAGATCCTGCTGCGACTTGGGCTCGAGCTGGTGTGGGAGATCGATCGCGACATCGTCCAATATCAAATCGGCGGGGCGACCGTTCGCTTCGAATCCTATCCGCGAATGGACGTGCTGGTCGAAGTCGAAGGAGAGCCGGCGGCGATCGAGAGTGCTATCGAGGCGCTCGGGTTGCCACGCGGAACGTTCACCAACCGACGATTGGCAGATTTCGTAGCTGACTTCGAGCACAGAACCGGAGTGCGGGCTGCGATTAGCGAGCGCGAGCTGAGTGGCGATTACGGGTACAGACTGCGAGCGGCGAACTAAGTACCAGTCGCGAACTGCGATCTAAGTCCGAAGGGCGAACCTACTGCGAACTAATTGCGAACCCGGCCGCGAACTCGTTCGAACTGGTTCGAAGCAGGTTCGCCATTCTCAATTAGCTCGGAGTTCGAACTGGCCGTTGGTTCGCCGCTCGCAGTTCTCAGTCAACCCCAATTGCTTCCCGTTGTAATCCCGATAGATTCACTCCGCAATGAATTGTCGACTTACGCGAGGGATTGGTGTCTCGATCCTGTCGCTCTTGGCCGCTACCAGCCTGGCCGCCCAGGAAAACCCAGCAAAACGCCTCTCCAGCATCGTCGGTGTCGCCGTCGAAGAGTACGCGAAAGCGGTCGACGAACGCGGCAAACTCATCTCAAAGGATGAATTCGACGAGACTTACGGCTTCCTCTCCGACGCCAAACAGGTCGCTACCCGGCTGCGCGGCTACGAAGCACCCACCACCCAAGCCATCCTCGATAGCCTGACTAGAGCAGTCGCGCTGCGAGAGCCGCCGTCCAAAGTCAGAGATCTGCACCGACTGTTCGCTGCGTCCCTGGGCACGGCGGGCGCCATGGATCTGCCAAAGGGTCCACTCGACACCGCGGAAGGACACCGGCTCTACGTCGAGAACTGCAGCTCGTGTCACGGCGTGACCGGCGCCGGCGACGGACCAGCCGCACACACCTTGAGCACTGCGCCGCCGGCAATCGGCGTCAAGCAGCTGACTCCAGAGCTGACGCCGACTCTCGCCTACAACGTCATCTCGGTTGGCGTGCGCGGCACTGCGATGCCGGCGCTGGCGGGAAAGCTGACACCGCAGCAGCGCTGGAACATCATCAACTACATCTACACGCTGCGCAGCGAGCACATGACACTGCCGGCCGCACGCGACGCTACCGCGATCCCTGGCGACACCGCATCGCCCGTCATCCTCGCCCTGCTCGATAGCGCCCTCGACTTCGCGCGCAAAGGCAAAACCGCCGAAGCGGGTGATCGCGCCTTCGACGCCTACATCGCCTTCGAGCCGCTCGAGACTCCGGCGCGCGCCAAGAAGCCGGGACTCGTCGCCACCATGGAGCGACACTTCGCCGATTTCAAGGGAGCGGTGAAGCGCAACGACATCGCACGCGCCAAGCTATCGCGCGATGCAATCGCCGACGAGCTGCCGTCGGTGATCGACCTCGGCCAGAGTCCGTCGAGCAGTTGGGAAGCGTTCTTTCAGTCCTTCCTCATCATCCTGCGTGAAGGCTTCGAGGCAATTCTCGTCATCGGCGCTGTCGTCGCCCTTCTGCTCAAGACCGGACATCGCGAGCGACTTCGCTCGATCTGGCTCGGCATCGTACTCGGCGTCGTCGCCAGTCTCGCCACTGCCGTCGTCCTGAAAACACTCCTTGCGGCAATGCCCGCCAGCAGAGAGATCGTCGAGGCGACCACGATGCTCGTCGCGGTCGTAGTGCTGTTCTCGGTTAGCTACTGGCTCATCTCGAAAGTCGAAGCGGCGAAGTGGCAGAAGTTCATTCGTGAGAAGGTAAATTCCGCGCTCGAGCACGGCGGCGGCAAAGCCCTGGCCCTCGTCGCATTCCTCGCCGTCTATCGCGAAGGTGCAGAGACTGCGCTGTTCTATCAGGCGCTGTTCAACGAAGGACCGAACGTCGGCGTCCCGCTCGCGCTCGGAATAGTCGCCGGATTCGGCGTGCTCGCCGTGATCTTCACCCTCTTCTATCGCTACGGCGTAAGAATTCCGATGCGGCCATTCTTCACCGTCACCAGCCTCCTCCTTTATTACATGGCTTTCGTGTTCATGGGGAAAGGGGTTCGCGAGTTGCAGGAGGGCAACATCATGCCGATCACAGTGATTCCGGGGGCGCCGCACGTCGAGGCAATGGGGATTTATCCGAGCGTCGAGACGCTGACCGCACAAGCGATTCTGATCGTGCTTCTCCTCTTCGCGACGATCAAAACATTCTGGCCGGGGCACAAAGCGGAGGGCGTCGAGGCATAGCGGGAAGCGGGAGGCGGGTAACGGGCAACGGGTCACGGGTTACGGGTACGGGAAGCGGAAAACCGGGAAAGCGAATATGAGCGCAGACCAGATGTTGGCGTCCGACAAGGAGCACGGAATCCGTCCCAAAGGCTATCGACTCCCCGAATCAACACACCTCGGCAGAGTAAGGCTCCAGGTCGCCGACCTCGATCGCTCGATCACGTTCTACGAGCATGTACTCGGATTGCGGGTGATTCGTCGCGGCACCGATTCGGTGAGCCTCGGACCGCATGCAGAGGATCGCGAGATCGTTCACCTCCGGCAGCTCAGCACCGCGCGTACGGTGCCGCGGCGTGGATTACTGGGACTTTATCATTTCGCAATTCTGCTTCCCGACCGCGCGTCCCTGGGGAGGTTCGTCGCTCACCTCGGCGAGATCGGCGCGTACGCGGGCATGTCGGATCACTTCGTGAGCGAGGCCGTTTACCTCACCGATCCCGATGGACTCGGCATCGAAGTCTATGCAGACCGTCCGCGCGGAGCATGGCGTTACGACGAGCGTCAGCTCTACATGACGACGAACCATCTCGACGTCGAAGATCTGCTAAAAACGGCGCGCGGCGAGAAGTGGACTGGCATGCCGCCCGGAACGGTGCTCGGCCATGTCCACCTCTATGTCGACGAGATCTCGAGGGCCGAGGCGTTTTATCACGACGCGCTTGGCTTCGACAAAGTGGTGTGGAGCTACCCGGGCGCTCTGTTCATGTCCGCTGGCGGATATCACCATCACCTTGGCACTAACACCTGGGCTCGCGGTGCGCCGCCCGCAACGGATGCGGACGCGCGTCTTCTGGAATGGGAGATCATCGTCCCCACCAGCAAGGACGCCGATGGAGCAGCAAACAGCGTGAGAACGGCCGGCTATCCAGCGAAGCAGGAAGGAAGTGAGTGGCTGCTGACCGATCCGTGGGGAACGGGATTGAGACTCGTCCCGGAGTCGAGATGATGCAAAGGATTTCATTCGTTGCGGCGGGTCTGATCGCGATGGCGTGTGCGAGCCAGATGCGCTCGACGTCAGGATTTAAGTACGCGACCGATGCAGCGGCGATAAAAGCGACTCTCGATACCACGGCCGCGGGATGGAATCGCGGCGACCTTTCCGTCTACCTATCTGCTTACGCCGATACCGCGACGGCAATGGGCCGCACCGGATTGGTGCGCGGCGTGCGCGGCATCGAAGGCCAGATGCGCGCCGGATTCTGGCGCAACGGTCGGCCCGCTCAAGTACTCGGCTACGACAATCTCGAGATCAGACCGATCGGACCCGACCAGGCAATCGTCACTGGGCGATACATTCTGACTGGCGGTGGCCAACCCGAGCGAACCGGTTGGTTCACAACCATCTGGGTGAGGATGGCACGCGGCTGGCGGATGATCCACGACCACTCCTCGTAAAGCACTTAAGTCGGCGGCGCTGCTATTCTCGGGCGATCGCCTCGATCGGCGCCAGCTCCGCGGCTCGTCGTGCCGGGTACGTTCCGAAAATCAGTCCGACGATGATCGCTGATCCCGCGGCGAGTAATCCGGTACTGAGGTGCATCACCGGATATATCGGCGCGTGCGCCCAGAGCCGGAACACTGCTGTGCCTGCCTGGGCGAGAATGATTCCGACGACGAATCCGATGGCGCTGCCGGCGCCGGTGACGGTCACCGACTCCACGAGAAACTGCGTCTGAATGTCGGCGCGCCGCGCGCCGACTGCTTTTCGTATTCCGATCTCGCGCGTACGCTCGGCAACAGCAGCAAGAAGAACGTTCATGATACCGATTCCGCCGACGGCGAGGATCAGCCCAGCGAGCAATCCAAGCAGCAGCTTCGTCAGTAGCATCGCCTGACGAGTGTTCTCGAGCCGCTGCGTCCCGACTTCGACATTGAGCTTCTCGACTCGCGTACCGTAACGCTCAGCCAGCCAGTTGATCGCCTGCGTGCGCAGAGAATCGACGGCTTCGATGCTGTGCGCCTTGAGCCGCAGTGTCGGTAGCCGCGGCTGCCTGGACGGCTCGAGCAAAGACTCACCGCCGCGTAACGGAGCGAACGCGGCGAGATCGGGCTCGGGGCCGATCTGGGGCGGTGCCAGGACGCCGACTACCTCGCGCTGGCGCCCACTGACTTTGATTGCGCGGCCAATCAGCCACAGCGCATCACGTCCTCCAGCCAGCTCCTCTGCCAAACGATGGCCGAGCACGATCACAGGAGCGGAGTGCAGCACCTCGGTTGGCGTAAAGAATCTTCCGGCGAGAACGTCGATCGATGTGAAATCGGCGAGACTCGCGGTGCTGAGCGTGAGCAGGGCAGTGGCGCGCCGATCACCGAACTCTACGGGCGCGCTCCCGGTGAGAGTGAGCGCGTATTGCGCGACGCCGGGGACTTCGCTCTTGGCGCGCTCGGCGTCTTCGGTGGTGAGAATCGGATAACCGCTTAGCGGAACGGTGCGTCCGGCTACGACAGTGCTGCTGCGCGGAGTGATCGCCACATCCTGAACGCTGCTCTCGCGGGCGATCAACGCTCTTGCCCAGAGATCTACTCCGTCGGTTATCGAGAACGCAGCGACCAATGCGGCCACGCCGATGATGACGCCGGTAGTGGAGAGCGTTGTGCGCGTCGGATTCGTGCGCAGCGAGTCGGCGCCGACGCGGGCCGACTCAATCAACGCCGCTGCATTCATGTTGATCTGCTTCACACCAGCCGCCCGAGCGTCAGCCCCGGTTGACCATTAACTGCGCCACATAAGCGCGAGACGTACCGCTTTCCGTCTGTCGTGGCACCGGAGCGAGTCCTACAAACCGAATACGTAGATCGCCTGACGTAGTTTCGTTGTTCGGCGCGGTGAGGCTTATCAGCTTGACGTCTTCGGGAGTGCCACTCCGCGAAATTGCCAGCTCGATTTTGGCGTCGCCCGCCCAGACACACTGGACGTCAATGGGACAACGGGAATCCTCGCGCACGCGGGTAAACGTGATCCTCACTCCGCTAGCGTTGACCACCGCCGTCTTGCCAAGTGGCAACCCAAACTCCGTTCCCGCCTCAGCGACGATCGGGCTTTCGACGGTGGCGCATGCGCATAAGGCGAGCGCCATCGCGCCCAGTGCCAGCGCGCGGCGCCGCGAGAGCCGACTAGGCCGCTTGAGCCGTGGCGTAAATCCCCGGTGCGTCCGCATCAGGATTTCGGCGCATGTACATCCAGATTGCCCCGCCGACCGCAAAGCAGATCGCAATCACCTGCGCGCCAGTAAAAGTTCCGAACAGAAATCGATCGTCCTTGGCGCGCACGAACTCGATGATGAATCGTTCGATGCCGGCCAGCACGCAGTACAACCCGAATAGCCAGCCCTCGGCGTGCTTGTGGTCCCGCAAGCGCCAGAGAATCAGAAACATCACGAAGCCTAGTGCGACTTCGTAGAGCTGAGTGGGATAGACGGAGAGAACCTGATTCAGAGATGATCCCGGGGGAGCCGGAATGTGAAACAGCTCCGTCATGTTGGCGACGGTGGAAGGCGGCGCGCCGTGCGGAAAGCTCACCGCTCCGAATCCACTGAAGGGCCGGCCGTAGTCGTCACCGACCGCCCAGCAACCTGTTCGGCCGAGGGAGTACGCTGCGGCGATCCCTGGTGCGGCGACATCGCTGATGCGGGGAAAGGAGAGGCGTTTGTACCGGATCACCAGATAGCAGGCGACGATGCCGCCCATCAATCCACCCCAGAAAACGAAGCCGGCTCTGGTGAAAAGCGCGCTGGCGTCGCGCATCAACACCGCGTAGTAAATCTTCCCGCCAAGCAGTCCACCGATGACGGCTGCGAAAATCAGATCGCCAATCGTCTCAGGATCGTGGCCGCGGCGCGCCAGCTCGCGTTGCGCGATGATCTGCGCCATGACGAAGGCAAGCAGAACCGCAAGTCCGAAACCTGTGAGCTGCAGCGGCCCAACCTGATAAGAGAGCGGTTGGTGCACAACGGAAGCGAAGACTTTTTGCATGCGAAGGAATCTAGGCTGCAACGAGGCCCGGGATAGGGCTGCTCGCGTAGGCATTGAGGTCGAGACCGGATCGCTCACCGCGCTCGAACCGGAAGAATCCGGCGCGCGCGATCATCGCCGCATTATCGGTAGCGAGACGCGGACTCGGCGTGAAGACTTTAATACCCTCGGGCTCGAGTCTGGATCGCATCGCCGCAGCGAGAGTGCGATTGCAGGCAACCCCACCGCCAAGTACCACGCGCCGCCGAGAAAACCTCAGGGCTCCGCGTGCAGCTTTCTCGACGAGCGTGTCGATCAGAGAATCCTGAAACCCGCGGGCGATGTCCGCCTTGTCCGCTTCCAGGTCCTTTGAATCGCGGACGGCGTTGAGCACCGCGGTCTTGAGGCCGCTGAAAGAGAAGGCGTAGTAGTCGTCGTCCTTTGGCGACGCGTTCTTGCGCACCATTGGTCGCGCGAAAGTGAAGCGTTTTGGATTTCCGCTGCTTGCCAGCTGCTCGACGTATCGACCGCCCGGGTAAGGCAGGCCAAGCAGTTTGGCGACTTTGTCGAACGCCTCGCCGGCTGCATCGTCGCGTGTCGCGCCGAGCAGTCTGTACCTTCCCCATGCCTCCACATCCAATAGCAGGGTGTGGCCGCCGGAGATGAGCAACGCAGTGAACGGCGGAACCGCATCGCTATGCTCGAGAGCAGCCGCGAAGAGGTGACCTTCCATGTGGTGGACGCCGAGCAGCGGGATATCGCGGGAAAAAGCGAGGGCCTTTCCATAGCTGACGCCGACCAGCAGCGCACCGACGAGTCCAGGAGTGTTGGTGACAGCGATTGCGTCGACCTCCTCCAATTTTGTTGCCGCTTCATCTAACGCGCGATCGACTACCGGAACGATGCTGGTCAAATGCGCGCGCGACGCGATCTCCGGCACGACGCCGCCAAATACCTTGTGGATGTCCTGCGAGAGAATCACCAATGATTTCTGGATAACGTCATCGCCGTGCCCCTCGAGCACCGCGGCCGAGGTCTCGTCGCAGGAGGTCTCGATGCCGAGTATTCGCGTCATCGTTACTGCTCGGTGAGAAGCCTGTCGACCAGCGCGCGCGCGTCGGGCGAATTCCAGTTGGTCGCCGTCATCAACTTTTTTCTGATCACCCCATCTCTGCCGATTATGAACGTCTCCGGGTATCCGGAGATGTCGTAGGCCTCTGTGATCTTGCCTTTCGGGTCGTGCAGAATCTCGAAAGTGAGGCCGTACTGTTTGGCGAAAGCGCGGATTGTTGCTTCGGTGCCCGGATCGTCGATGCTCACTGCCACGATCTTGAGTCCCTTCGGACCGTAAGCCTTGTGCAGCTCCTCGATGCTGGGCATCTCGACCCGGCAGGGCAGACACCACGTCGCCCAGACGTTGATCATCAGCACCTGCCCGCGATAATCGGCGAGCGTCTTTTTCTTCGGCACCGAATCGAGGGTGTAGGCTGTGAAGTCGGGGGCCTTGCTCCCCAGCTCGATCGGGAAGAGCTCGTGCCGGAGATAGCGCGTCGCGCTGTAAGCGACCGCGGCGGCGATTCCGATGACGAGCGCCCCAACCGCGAGCTGTTGCCTGCCAGTCATGCCTGGGCCGTGCAGCGCTTGCGCAGCTCTTCGATTTCTGCCCGTGGGTTCTTCGCTGCGAAGATGGCGTTGCCCGCCACGAAAGTATCGGCGCCGGCTTCCCACACCGACCTGATTGTCTTCCTGTCGATGCCGCCGTCGACTTCCAGAAAGGCTTTGCTGCCGCTCTCGTTGAGCAGCTGACGTGCGCGCTGAACTTTGTCGACGGATCCTTTGATGAAGCTTTGCCCACCGAAGCCGGGATTTACCGTCATCACCAGCAACAGATCGATATCAGCGGTCACTTCGCTGACCGCGCTCAGCGGCGTCGCAGGATTCACCACCGCGCCGGCCCGACAACCGAGCTCGCGGATGCGATTGAGCTGTCGCTGCAGGTGGGGCGACACTTCGGTGTGGATCGACATTCCATTGGCACCGGCGGCAACGAAGTCGTCGAAGTAATTCTCCGGCTGCACCACCATCAAGTGCACATCGAGTGGGAGCCTGGTGAGCTTCCGCACCGACTCGATCATCTTCGCACCGAAGGTAAGATTGGGCACGAAGCGGCCATCCATCACGTCGATGTGAATCCAGTCGGCGCCGCCGGCCTCGAGCATCGCGATTTCGTCGGCGAGCTTGGCAAGATCGGCACTCAGAATTGACGGAGCGATCCGAACGCTCATTCGAGACTAACGGGAAGCGGGAAGGGGGAAGAGGGAAGCGGGTGGGGGCGGCGGCGCAGTGATCCCGGTGTCAATCTTAATTGACGGCGGTGGTGGAAAATGCGAGACGGTGAGACTCACGGGTCCACCGGCAGAGATTGTCTGGCCGGCCGCTGGAATCTGTCGGATCACAGTGTTCTCGGGCTGCAGTGAGCTGGTATCGCGCGACATGCCGGCGACTCTGAGTCCAAGCTGCTCGATCATCGACCGCGCCTCACCAGCGCTGCGTCCGAAGAGATCAGGCATCTGAACGGTTGCGGGTCCTTTGCTGAGGACAATGTCTACGCTACCGGGAAGTTGCACGTGAGTTCCGGCCGGCGGAGATGTGGCGATCACCAGACCACGCGGCTGGTCGGCGAGCTGCTCGGTCACGTTTCCCAGCGTAAGCCCGGTGTTCTCGATGGCGATGCGCGCCTGTTGCTGCGACATGTTGGTCGTCACCGGAACTTCCGCTGTCTTCTGGCCGGCGCTCAGCGCCAGCACGACATCGATGCCGCGCTTCTGTCTGCTGCCCGCCGGCGGATCTTCCTGCAGGACGATGTTGGCGGGAATCGTCTTGTGGTATCTCGATTCGCCCTGCTGAGCGTGGAACCCGGCCTTCTGGAGAATTCCCGCCGCGTCCTCGTAGGTCTTGCCGACGACATTCGGCAGGATCCCGTCGTCAGGCAGAACCTGCGCCGGGAAGGCGAAGAGGAACACTGCCGCGTAGGAGATGAGAAATCCTCCGGCAGCAGCGATCAGATATGGCAACGCACGCCGAGGCAGCGCGCGCCAGTTCATCTAGCTGACCCTGCGCAGGCGCGCGGCAAACGCCCCGTCAGTGCCATGACGTTGTGGCAGCACGCTCAGCCGGCCGCCGTCGAGCAGCTCCGGCGGAACGGTGCCTTCCGGTGGCGGCTCCAGCACGAAATTCGGATTCTCGGAGAGGAACGAATCGACCTGTGCCTCATTCTCTTCCGGCTCCAGGGAGCAGGTGCTGTAGATGAGGAGTCCATCCCGCTGGACCACCGCGGCGGCAGCGCGGAGAATCTGCTTCTGCAGCGCGGACATCACCGCGATGTCCGACACTTTGATCCGCCACCGCGCGTCGGGATGACGGCGGAAGGTTCCGGTGCCGGTGCAAGGAACGTCGATCAGGACTACGTCGATCGGCTTGATCGCCGGATGCCGGGCGTCGCCGACGAACGGGACCAGATTGACGTTCTCTAGTCGCCGCTGGTTCGCCAGCAGCCTTTGCAGCCGCGCGAAGGACTTGTCGCTTGCAACCACAGTTCCAGCGGTGCGCGAGAGCTCGAGCGCTTTTCCTCCCGGCGCAGCGCAGAGGTCGGCGACGGTCGCTCCCATCGGAATCGAAGCGTATTCGGTCACCAGTGTCGCCGCCGGATCCTGAACGAAGAAGAGACCTTTCTTGAATGCGCCGAGCTCGGTGAAAGTCGTCCCGCCCGAAATAGCGATGCTGTCGCGCGCGTACGGCGCTTCAGCAACGTGTACACCAGCCGCCTCCATCATTGCTTCCAGCTGCTCGCGCACGATTCCGTAGGGCCGGATTACTATCGGCGCCTCGGCGTTGTTCAGCGTCAGCAGTCGCTCGGTGTCGTGCTCTCCCCAGCGCTCGATCCAGCGCGCGATCAACCAGCGCGGATGCGAGTAGTTGAGGGCCAGGGCGTCTGTTGGATCTGACGGTCTGGCGGGAGTGAGCTGCTCTCGCTCGCGATCGGTGCGACGCAGGACTGCATTTACCAGCTTGCTGGCGCCCAAGCCGTGTCTGCGCTTGGCGAGTTCCACTGTCTGCGCGATCGCTGCGTAGGCAGGGACGCTTCCCATGTGGAGCAGCTGGTAGACGCCGAGTCTCAGCAGATCGATGACGTCGGGATCGAGGCGAACGAGTCCGCCACGAACGCGCTCTGACAGAATCGAATCGATCCCCGCGCGCTGACGCAGCATTCCATACACGAGCTCGCGCGTCCAGCGACGATCGCGCGCGTCAAGGGGCGGAATGCGGCGCTCGAACGACTGGTCGAGGAACTCACCCCGACGCAGATCGACGCAGATCTCCGCTGCAACCGCTCTCGCAGCGGTAACTCCGCCCGTAGATGCAACGGTCGTGGCGTTCACGATCACCCGAGCATCCCGATTGTTGGTGACGATGGAACGGCGACTTCACGCCGCGGCATCCTGCCGGCGAGGTACGCGTTTCTTCCGGCTTCGACGGCAGCCTTCATAGCGGTCGCCATTCGCACCGGATCCTGCGCGGCGGCGATTCCCGTATTCATCAGGATTCCGTCCACGCCCTGCTCCATCACGATGCACGCGTCCGATGCGGTACCGACACCAGCATCGACAATCACCGGCACCGAGAGCCGCTGCTTGATGGTGCGAATGGCATAAGGATTCAACATGCCAAGGCCGGATCCAATCGGAGAAGCGAGCGGCATTACCGCGACTGCGCCGGCGTCCTCGAGCTTGAGCGCAGTCACCAGATCCTCGTTGGTGTAGGCGAGGACCTTGAAGCCTTCGTCGACGAGCGTCTTCGTCGCTTCGAGTAGCCCGACGGTGTCTGGCAAAAGCGTCTGCTGATCGCCGATTACCTCTAGCTTGACCCATTCATTGAATCCCGCTGCGCGAGCCAGACGAGCGTAGCGAACAGCATCGCCGGCGGTGTAGCAGCCGGCAGTGTTGGCCAGCAGGAAGTAGTGATCGGCATCGAGATGGTGGAGGATTCCCTCGTCCTTCGATCGATCCAGATCGACGCGACGCACCGCCACCGTCACTACTTCGGCACCCGACGCTTCGATGGCGTCGATCATCTGCGCGTTAGACGCGTACTTGCCGGTCCCCACCATCAGGCGCGAGCGGAACTCGCGTCCCGCGATCACGAATGGCTGCGGGTCGGTAATCGTTGCTGGTGAAATCAGGTCGGCGTGCGCCACGCTATCAGCCTCCGCCCACGAAGTGGACGATCTCGAGCTTGTCGTCCGCTGCTAGCTCTATCATGGCGAAGGACGAGCGGTCGCGCAGAATGGTTCCGTTGCGCTCGATGACGACAGTCCGCGCGTCCAGGTCGAGCGACGCCAGTAGATCGGCGACTGTCCATCCGGCGGGACTCCGCCGTTCAGCGCCGTTGACGGTGAGAACGATCTCTCCGGCAGTGGTGTCTGGTACCAAGGTGCTCGAACGCGTCATACCTGTGAAAGATAGCGGCTTGCAGCGAGTTCGGAATTCTCGTCGTTCCAGATTCCTCGAATGGCAGCGATGCCGTGCGCACCGCGGTGCACCAGCGAGCGGACGTGCTCGGGACGAATCCCGCCGATGGCGATCACCGGCAAGCTCACAGCCGCCACGACATCGGGAATGAAGTTGCTCTCCTTGCGTGGCAGGCCCGGGTGAGAGGGCGTCTCGAAGACGTGACCCGCCACGCACCAGTCCGCCCCTGCCTGCTCGGCGTCGCGCGCCTCGTCTGGCGAGTGGACGCTGGCTCCGATCCTCAGTGCCGGCGCGATTCTCTGAACGTCGGGGACCGAGATCGACTTGTGGGTGAGCTGCACTCCCTGAACGCCGCAGGCAAGCGCGATGTCTACCCTGTCATTCACGATGCACCAGCAGCCTGTCTGCTCATGTAGCTCGAGCAGCGCCAAGGTCAGCGAGTAAAGCGTCGGCGTATCGAGGAGCTGCGACCGGACGTGGATCGCGCCCTTGTCGCCGAGTACTCGCATGATCGCCATCGCTTTTCTGAGAAACCCCGGGCGAAGCATGATCTCGTCGTTGGTGACGGCGTGGACCACCGGCAGCGCTTCGATCGGAGCTTTCACGGGCGGCGTCGTCACACAGCGCCTCCATACACGTCGCCGACCTTTGTGCCACGGCCACGCGCCCAGTCGTGCGCGGCCATCCGTTGCTTCCCAGCTGGCTGCACCCCACTGATACGCAGCGCGTCGATGCCACAGGCGATTACCAGCTCTCCCGTCGTCTTCAGCACTTCACCCGGCTTTCCTTTTATGCCGTCCATTACCTTGGGGCCGAACATTTTTACATCGCCCTTGGGCGTTTTCGTGAACGCCCCAGGTTTGGGGTCGCATGACCGAATGAGACGCGAGATCTCCAGCGCACTGTCCCTCCAGTCGATCTCCGACGTCTCCCGGGTGACCTTCGGCGCGTACGTAGCGCGCGATTCGTCCTGCGTGATTTCTTTCGCCTTGCCGAGCGAGATGAGAGTGAGAGCCTCGACCAGGGTGAGGGCACCAAGCTCGGAGAGACGCACCTGCAGCTCACCGTAAGTCTCGTCTTCGAGAATCGGCGCTGCCGCCTGCATGATCATCGGACCGGCGTCGAGCGCCGGCACGACGCGCATCATGGTCACTCCCGTCTCGGTGAAGCCAAGACGAATCGCTGCCTGGATCGGCGCCGCTCCCCGCAACGCCGGCAGCAGCGATGCATGAATGTTCAAAGTCCCGAGCTTCGGCAGGTCGATGATCTTCTGCGGCAGGATGTGTCCGTACGCCACAACAACCGAGACGTCGGGATTTAGCTCGCCAAGTTTCGTGTAAAGATCGGAATCCTTAGCATTCTTCGGTTGAAAAAGCGGAATCTCTTCGTCGAGCGCGATCTGCTTCACCGGCAAAGGAATTATCTCGCGCGATCGGCCCTGCGGTTTATCCGGCTGGGTAACGACGCCGACGACTTCGAATCCTTCTCCAATCAATGCGCGTAGAGCGGGCGCGGCGAACTCGGGCGTTCCCCAGAAGACGACCCGCACTACATCTCCGTCTCATGATGGTGCTCGCCTTTCACCTCAGTACGGACTTTCCTTATAAAACCTGGATACTCGCTTTTTGCCTTCTCCCACTTCGACATCGCCGCCCGGCGCTTGAGCGGACTCAAATAGTCGATGAAGAGTTTTCCGTCGAGGTGGTCGATCTCGTGCTGCAAACAACGGCCGAGCAGCTCCGATCCGCTCGCTTCGTACTCGTTGCCGTTCTCGTCGGTGGCACGAATGGTCACCGTGCCCAGCCTTTCGACGTCTCCATAGATATCGGGAATCGAAAGGCATCCCTCTTCCGCCTTCTCGGTGACACCCTCCCTGGAGAGAACCTGGGGATTGATCAGCGTGAACTTGGCGCCATCGACGTCGACCACTGCCAGCCTCTCACTGCGTCCGACCTGTGGCGCGGCCAGCCCTATCCCCTCGGCGGCATACATCGTCTCGAACATGTCGGCGATCAGCTGTTTCAGCTCGTCGGTGATCTCGGTGACGCGCTTTGTCGGCTTGCGAAGAACCGGGTCGCCCAGCACCCGGATGTCGAGGATGCTCACCCCGTACTCTGGGACGAAGCGGAGGCAGGAACCGGCCTGTTGATTTTCGCAATTCGGCCGCGCTCGATCACCACGCGCGTGTCGCCGGTCTTGATAGTGACGCGATCTTCCATGCCGCCGGATTTGTCTTCGCCACCCTTCTCCTTGATGAACACCACTTCACCGACGAGCCCGCCGTTGGTGACGATCTCATCGCCCTTCTTGAGTCCGCGCACTGTCTCGTCGTGCTTTTTCCGCTGCGTCGCCTGCGGCCGAATCAGAATGAAATAGAAGATCGCGAAGATTGCTCCATACATGAAAATGGAGCCGAGTATTGGATTGCCTTGCATATGTGAAAACCGGAGAGGGCTGGTTCAGACTGGCAGTGGTGACGCGGTGCGGTAGCGCGAGAGCCACTCGCGCGACCAGGAATCAAGATCGCCGTTCAGTATCGCCTGACGCGCTGACCGAGCGAGCGACAGCAGGAAATGTACATTGTGCAGAGAGAGTAGGCGCAATCCGAGTATCTCGTCGGATACGAAGAGGTGCCGGATGTAGGCCCGGGTGAAACGCGTGCAAGCCGTGCAGTCGCAGTCCGGATCGAGCGGCCGCGGATCGGTGCGGTACTCGGTGCGCTTGATGTTGAGGCGGCCGTCGCGCGTGAACACTGCGCCGTTTCTCCCCATTCGGGTCGGAGCGACGCAGTCGAACAGATCCATTCCGCGGCCGATTGCCTCGATCAGGTCTTCCGGAAACCCGACGCCCATCAGGTAGCGCGGATGGGTTTTCGGCAGTGCGTCGTCGACGACTTCGATCATCTCGTACATCGCGTCCTTCTCTTCGCCGACCGAGAGCCCGCCAACTCCGAATCCTGGCCAATCGTGCATCGATCTGATCGCTGCTGCCGCCTCACGCCGCAGGTTTGCGTGGATTCCCCCCTGAACGATCGGAAAGAGCGCCTGGTGATTGCGCGGATTGTCAGCCGGAAATTCCTCACGCGGTGGATCTTCGAGCGGCTGGCTCTGCTCCAGTCGCTGCAGCTCGGCCAGGCATCGCGCCAGCCAGCGAACGCTCCGCTCACTGGCGTCGCGCGCTGATGCCTCGTCGGATTGGCCGGGAATGACGTGATCGAACTGCATGATGACGTCGGCGCCGAGGTTGCGCTCGATCTGCATCACGATCTCCGGAGTGAAGAATCGGCGCGAGCCGTCGATATGCGACTGGAACTCCACTCCTTCCTCGGTGACTGTGCGCAGCTGCGCCAGCGAGAAAACCTGGAATCCGCCTGAGTCGGTGAGAATGGGACCGTCCCAATTCATGAATCGGTGCAGCCCGCCCATCTCGCGCACGACTTCGTCGCCGGGACGCAAATGCAGGTGATACGCGTTGCCGAGTATCATCGACGCTCCCATTTGTATCAGATCGTCGGGATCTAGCGCCTTCACGGTGGCGAGGGTTCCGACTGGCATGAACGCCGGCGTCTCCACGTTGCCGTGCGGCGTCGAGAAAACACCGGCCCGAGCGGCGCCAGTGGTCGCGTCGATGGCGAAAGAAAAATTCATCGTCATTGAAGCTAACGAAACAGCTGAGTCAGGCTGACGCGGCGGCAAACTTGCGGTCAATCCCCCGGCTGCAAAAACCCACCCATCATCAATCGATGCCAAGTCAGACTGATACTGCTCTCAAAACTGAAAAAGTATGGTTCGTTACCGGCTGCTCGACCGGGTTCGGCCGCGAGATCGCCAAAATGGTTCTCGATCGCGGCTATCGCGCCGTGGTTACCGCGCGCGATCCCGCCAAAGTTGAAGACATTGCCAAGGGCAGAGAGAATCGAGCCCTCGTTCTGGAGCTGGACGTGACCGATCCTGTGCAAGTCGAAGCCGCCACCAAAAGCGCCGAAAAACATTTTGGCCGGATCGACGTGCTGGTGAACAATGCCGGCATCGGCTACTTCGGAGCGGTAGAGGAGAGCGACGAGGAAGAAGTTCGCCGCATGTTCGAGATCAACTTCTTCGGCTTGTCGCGGATGACGCGTGCGGTGCTGCCGATCATGAGGGGGCAGCGCGGCGGACACATCGTCAACATCTCCTCGATTGGCGGACTGAGGAGTTTTCCGGCGCTCGCCTACTATCACGCCACCAAGTACGCGGTGGAGGGATTTTCCGAATCGCTGGCGCTCGAGGTGGCGCCGCTCGGTATCAAAGTCACCATCGTCGAGCCCAGCGGATTTCGGACTGACTGGGCAGGACGCTCGGCCAAGGAGAGGACAACCCCGATCGCTGACTATGCGGAGACCGCCGGACAGAACCTGGAGAACATCCGCGAAGCCAGCGGCCGTCAGGCTGGCGATCCCGTGCGCGCAGCGGCGGCAATCATAGCTGCGGTCGAATCACCCAATCCACCGCTGCGGCTGCTACTCGGCAAAGCTGCTTTGAACGGGGCTCGTGGTAAACTGGAGGCGCTGAAGCGAGACTTCGACGCCTGGGAGAAGACAACAGTAGCGGCGGATTTCCCGGACGCCTGACCAATGCGATCGCGTTCGGTCTTGGCCCTCAATCTCCGACAATGGCCATTGCATCGCCATATGAGTAAAGCCGATACCGCTCGGCGATTGCCTCCTGATAGGCGCGCATGGTGAGGTCGTAGCCGGCAAACGCGGCGACGAGCATGATGAGTGTCGAGCGCGGCAGGTGGAAGTTGGTGACCAGACGGTCGACGCCGCGGAAGTCGTAGGGTGGACGAATGAAGATTCGCGTGTCCGCGGATTTCTCGCGGAAGATTCCATCGTCGTCGATAGCGCTTTCGAGTGTACGCACGCTGGTGGTGCCGACTGCCCAGATTTTTCCGCCGCTCGCTCGGGTTTCGTTCAGGATTTCCGCCGTTTGCGCAGGCAGCGTGTAGGACTCCTCGTGCATGACGTGATCGGCGGGGTGCTCGGTCTCGACCGGTTTGAAAGTACCGGCCCCCACATGCAGTATGACGTCGGCGCGGCGGACACCCTTGGCGGATAAACTCTCGAGCATCTCGGGGGTGAAATGCAACCCGGCGGTTGGCGCTGCGACTGAGCCGATCTCCTCGGCATAGACGGTCTGGTAGCGCTCTGCATCTTCCGGCCGATCCGAGCGGGTAATGTACGGGGGCAGTGGCACGTGACCGTACTTTTCAATCGCTTCTTCGATCGGCAGTCGCGAATTGAGCTGCACTACTCGGGTGCGGCGCTCGGTCATCGACAGAATCTCCGCCTCGAAATCATCGGCGAATTTCACGATACGACCGGGCTTGAGCTTCCCACCCGGATGCACCATCGCTTCCCACATCGACTCGCCGAGCGATCGCAGCAACAGAATCTCGGCCGGAGTGCCGTTGTCACGGACGCCGAGCAGACGGGCGCGGAAAACGCGGGTGGTGTTGAGGACGATTGCATCGCCGGCAGGAATCATCTGCTCGAGATCGCCGAACTGCTTGTGCGCGATCTCGCCGGTCGATCGATTCACCACCATCATCCGGCTCTCGCCGCGCCGCTCGGTGGGGAACTGGGCGATGCGGTCGACGGGCAGCTCGAAATCGTAGTGTGAGGTGCGGGAGCCGTCGCGGGTCACGCGAGCAGGATAGGAGGAGGCCTCAAATCTGCGAACGTCATCTCTCATGAAAGCTATTCAACTGAATCCATTCCGTTCGCTCGCCTGCGCCGGTGCGGTGTTGGTACTCGGCTGTGGCAGTGGCGTGGAGCGCTCGGTCATCCGCGCCGATGGTGAGATCTTCGAGTGGGTGGTCCGATCGCAGCTTTCGGATAGGTCTTTGCCGCGCACGAGGAGTCCGCTGCGCTTCGACTCGCGTCCGGCCGGTGACAATGCGGATCTGGCCTCGACTCCGGACCGGCCGCGCCAATTGGATCTGACTGATCAATCTGACTCCTTGTCCGTCGACGCGCTGAATTCGATCGTCGAACAGCGGAAGGACATCCTCAAATCGATCGGCGTCGAGGAAGGCGGTCCATTCAACTATCCAGAGTGTGGCGGAACGAGAACACGCCGATCCAGGGATTCGAGTGATGTGCTTCCGGCCCCAAAGTGTCCGGAGTTCGTGCGTCGATACATCACCGTCGGTCTTCCTTATCGCGGTGCGGCCCAGATTCTCAGCAAAGCCAGGGGCGGTGAGGCACCGGCTCCCGACTCTGCCAGTGAATCGTGGACGGTGCTGGTCACCGAGAGCTCGGTCGGGCCAGGCGGGCAGCAGTGGCGACAGTATGTCTCCCTTTTTCGACGGGACGCGGAAACTGGGCGACTGGGCCTGGCAGAGAGATTTCTCCTATCCTGGGCGGAGTAACGGGTACCAGGTACCGGGCACCTGGTATCAGATACCGGGTACCGGACCAACGACCGGCGCGATATGCAACCGGGGGGTTGCGTATTTGCTGACCCACACTTAACATTACGCAACCATTAGGTTGCATATGCCCACTTTTACCGAGAACGCAAACATGACCGAGACAGCAACGATGACTGAGACGGATCGAATCGAAAAGAAGGTCACCCTGAAGGCTCCCCGCTCCCGCGTTTGGCGCGCCATCTCCGACGCCGACCAGTTCGGGGAATGGT
>DASXSL010000003.1:0-22009 GCA_036506035.1 Gemmatimonadaceae bacterium
GCTTGCCCGATTGGGGGGTGTGGAAGAGGCTGCCCCTACCTGGGAAGGCGAGCGTCATGCGCTATTGTCGCAGCGGATCTCCGACATCGGATTGGAGATTCGTGGCACCCTGCTCGAAAAGCTGGTGGCTCAGCTCTACGAGGAGCTCGCTGCGAAGGGGCTCGAGTTTCGGCCGCCGGTTTATCTGAGCGATCAGTGGGGCTGTCCGGACGGAACGCCGCTGATTGGCGTGCCCTTTTACCTCGCTGACGCCCGGCTCTCCAGGATCGAGGAGGACTACTCTGCTGCCGTCGAGGGAGCTGAAGAATCGATGCGATACCTGCGGCACGAAGCGGGTCACGCCTTCAACTACGCTTATCGCCTCTACGATCGACCTGACTGGCGAAAGATGTTCGGCCCCTACTCCCGTCCTTACAGAGAGCGGTACCGCGCCGATCCTTTCTCGCGCGACTTCGTTCGCCACATCCTCGGCTGGTACGCGCAGAAGCATCCCGACGAGGATTTCGCCGAGACGTTCGCCGTCTGGCTCACCCCCGGCATTGATTGGCGACAGACCTACGAGGGTTGGGGTGCGCTCGCCAAGCTCGAGTACGTGGATAACATCATGAGACACATCGCCAAGGACGTCCCGAAAGTTCCGCAACCTTCGGACGACGATCTGCCGGTCGCAGCGATGCAATACACACTGGCCGAGCATTACGAGGAGAACGAAGAGCGAATCCCAATTCGCGATCCGCGAATTTTCGACGGCGATCTGAGGACAATTTTCGTCGCGGTCGGACACGCGCCAGGCGGCGCGTCGGCAGCAGACTTTATCTCACGTCACAAGCGCGAGATCGTAACGCGCATATCCTACTGGACCGGCGAAAACGCGTCGGTGGTGCGGCAGTTCGTCGACTTCCTCGCGCAGCGCGTCAACGAGCTCGATCTCCGACTTGGCGGACTCGAAGCAGCCACGCTCATCGAGCTGACAGCGTTCGGAACGGCGGTGATGATGAACTACCGTCACACCAACGCCATCGACGGCGCCGAGTAACCGTGAAGATCACCGTCCTGCACAGCAAAGACGCTCTCGATCCGCCGGTCGATCCGCTCTTCGACCAGCTCGACGCTGCGCTCGCCGAGAACGGCCACACGTCCGAACGACTTGCCGCCGAAGATTCCATCGAGCCGATGATCAAACAGCTCAAGAACCCTCAGCCAGATCTGGTTTTCAATCTGGCTGAGTCGTTTCGGGGCAAGAGCGCGCTCGAATCGAACGTGGCAGCACTGCTCAACCTTCTCGATCTGCGCTACACCGGCTCGAGTCCGGCGGGTCTCATTCTCGCCGGCGACAAGACCCTTACGAAAAAAGTGCTAGCGTTTCACGGAATTCTGAGCGCCAAATTCGCAACGATGTACCGCGGACAATCCGACTGGGTCGGCGACATCAGCTTCCCGCTACTGGTGAAGCCGCCGCAGGAAGACGCGTCGCTGGGCATCACCCAGAAGTCCATCGTCAACGACGTCAAGGAGCTGCTCGACGTCATCAGCAGCACCCAGCAGGAATATCAATCGCCGGTGCTGGTGGAAGAGTTCATCGACGGACGGGAGTTCTATGTCGGAGTAATCGGCAACAGCAAAGTCGAAGCACTGCCGATCATCGAGCTCGATTTCTCGAAGTTTCCGGCGGGCCTGCCCAAGATTGCCAGCTGGGAGTCGAAGTGGGGCGACGACGGCGACGAGAAGGGAGCGCAGTTCGAGGGCACACGCTCGATTTTCCCAACCGATATCTCCGAAGAGCTCGCTGAGAAGATCCAGCAGGTTGCAATCGATTCGTTCAAGGCACTCCGGCTGCGTGATTACGCCCGCATCGACATCCGGGTGACGGCGAAGGAAGAGATCTATGTCATCGAAGCAAACCCGAATTGCTATCTGGAGAAAAACAGCGAGTTCGCGCGGGCAGCGCTGAAAGCCGGATTGGATTACCCTGCGTTGATTGCGCGAATCATCGAGCTCGCGAACGGCAGATACTCTCGATAGCCTTTACTCCTTCCGACTTCCAAAAGCCGCTCACAACTGACAGTTTGAACTTCCCGCGAAAAAGTTCTCGCCTCTCAACGGAGTAGTCGCTAGTGAAAGCGCTCGTCAAGGAATCCGCGGCACCTGGTTTCAAACTGAAGGATGTCGCGGAGCCGAGGATCCGTGAGGACGAAGTTCTGATACGGGTCCGGCGAGCAGGGGTTTGCGGAACCGATGTCCACATCTACGACTGGGATGCGTGGGCGAAGGGTCGCTGCAAGCCACCATTTGTGGTCGGACACGAATTCGCCGGGGATGTCGTGCAGGTCGGACGACTCGTCACCGATGTAAGGGAAGGAGACCGCGTCACCGCGGAGGGGCACATCGTGGATGGCCGCTGCCTGCTCTGTAGAACCGGCAACTCGCATGTGTGTCCGTTCACCAAAATCATCGGCGTCGATCGCGATGGCTGTTTCGCCGAGTACATCTCGATGCCGGCAACCAACGTCTGGCATTTGGATGATGAGATCTCATACGACGTCGGCGGCATCCACGACCCGATGGGGAACGCATTTCACACCGTGCTGACCGCCGACGTTCCGGGAGCCGTCGTCCTCGTCACCGGTTGTGGCCCCATTGGCATCTTCGCGGTGGGAATCTGCAAAGCGGCAGGCGCATCCCAGATCATCGCCACCGATGTGAACGACACCAGACTGGCACTGGCAAAGAGAATGGGCGCGCACCATGCCGTCCATCCCGAACAGGCGATCAAGCTCGTAAAGGATGCGACTGATGATCTGGGCGCCGATGTGGTGCTCGAGATGTCGGGAGTCCCAGCGGCAATTCACCAGGCATTCGCGCTGGTGCGGGTCGGCGGCCGGGTGCAGATGCTCGGAATCCCATCGAAGAAAGTAGACTTCGATCTGGCGACTGAGGTGATCTTCAAGGGACTCACCATTTATGGCGTCGTTGGCCGGCGGATGTACGAGACGTGGCACCAGATGACACGCTTCCTGTGCTCCGGTGAGTTCGATCCGACACCAGTCATCACGCACCGCTTTCCGCTCGCCGAAGCCGATGCTGCTATCGCCGCCATCAAATCAGGCGAAGCCGGCAAAGTAATCTTCGAGGTTACCTGACCATGAATTCCGGGGAAGCTGACGTGGCGCTCAACACGACCTTCGATTCCGATCTCAAAGCCGCGATCGAGAAGCTCAAACAGGAGCGCGTTTACAAGCACCTCAACTATCTCGCCTCGCCACAGCACGCCCGCGTACAGATGGAAGGCCGCGGGGAGGTCGTCATCCTTTCCTCCAACAACTACCTGGGATTGTGCAACGATCCCGAGGTGATCGCGGCGGGAATCGACGGACTAAAGAAATTTGGCGCCGGCACCGGCAGCGTCCGCTTCATCTGCGGAACGTTCACGATACATCGCGACCTCGAGCAAGCGATCGCGGATCTCGTCGGCACCGAGGCGTCACTCAGCTACGTCTCGTGCTGGAACGCAAACGAAGGTCTGACGGCGACAATCGTGGAGCAGAACGATTTCGTGGTGTCGGACGCGCTCAATCACGCGTCGATCATCGACTCGATCAGACTGGCAAAGGCGATCACCAAGTGCACGACCGCCGTCTATCAGCACTCCGACCTCGATGACCTGCGATCGAAACTCGAGGGCGCAAAGAGCGCGCGGCGGCGAATCATCTGGACCGACGGCGTGTTCTCGATGGAAGGCAGCATCGCCAAGTTGCCCGACATCCTGCAGATCGCGAGGGACTATGATGCGATCGTTGCTGTCGACGACTCGCACGGCACCGGCGTGCTCGGCGCGACCGGTCGCGGTACCGCGGAGCATTACAACGTCCTCGGCGAAGTCGACATCATCACGTCCACCCTGGGCAAGGCACTCGGCGGAGCGGCCGGTGGCTTCGTGGCCGGACCGGCGTCGTTGTGCGACATGCTCACCCAGAGGTCACGACCCCAGCTCTTCTCGAACGCCCTTCCGCCGACGGTAGCGGCGAGCGCGCTCGGCGCGATAAGGCAGCTCGAACACCATCCCGAGCTGGTCGACAAGCTGCGCGAGAACACCCGGTATTTCCGCGGCGCCATCGCCGAGGCCGGCTTCAAGCCGCTGCCGGGCGAGACCCCGATCGTCCCCATAATCGTGGGTGAGACGGCCACTGCCATCAAAATGAGTGACATGTTGCTGGATGAAGGCGTCTTTGTGACGGGGTTCGGCTTTCCGGTCGTGCCCCAGGGGCAAGCGCGTGTGCGTTGTCAGCTCAGCGCTGCCCACTCACGCGACGATCTGGACCAGGCCATTGAGGCCTTCAAGACCGTCGGGACGAAGCTTGGCATTATTTAGGGGACGCCTTCATGGAGAAGCACAGAGCAGTCATTGTGGCGCTCGTCGCCACGCTCGTCGTTTCCGCCAGCGCCAGCGCGCAGGAGATGCGGAACTTCGACAATTCATGGTTCTGGGGTTTTAAGTCCGGGGTCAACACCTTCTCGGTACCCGGCCACGGCAACACATCGACCGTCGATTTCGGAATCGACTGGCTGATCACCCGGACCAAGGGCGGCCTCTACGTTTCAGGCAACCAGTCCATCTTCGAGCGCGATCTGGAGTTCTTCGACCAGGCCTCCACCACCGGGCAGCGCACCGTCCGGGTCAATGACATGCGTCGAGTCTCGGTCGCGGCCGTTGTCTTTCCGAAGCACTTTGGCGGAATCACCCCGTACGGCGGCGTGGGTTACACAATCGCGGTGCTTGGTGACGCCAGAGTTTTCGTAGACAGCGCCAATACTTTCCCGACCAACGCCTTCCTCGACGAAGTCGACCGGGAACGTAGCCGCAGTGCAGTGATGGGAATGGTCGGCGTGCAGATTCAGACGCGCCGCGCAGCGATATTCGCTCAGGAGACCCTGCTTCCGAGCAGCTCGACGTTCCTCTTCTCGAGCGTCCTCAACTTCTTTGAATTCGGCGTCCGCTGGAATTTCGGAAGTTCCATCGATCGGGATTAGCAGCTCTCGGCGCACCCGATGATTGGATGACGGCCCCGAAAGGGGCCGTTTTTTTATGCCGAGACCTTGCCCCTCGAGACATACTTGCTTCCCCGCACGAACCAGCGCAGCGGCCAATCGGCTGATTTGGTGATGCCGATGCGCGCCGTCACTTCGACGCCGGCGTCGGGGATGGGCTGGCCCTCGCGGATTACGATCGGCTTCCGCTGCAACGGCTTCCCGGTCATCACCCCGGTGATGCCGAGCGCCGTGCAGAGTTTTCCAGGTCCGTTGGTGAGGTCGTGGTTGTTTTTGATGCGCGGGCGGCGCTTGTGCATCAGTGACAATCCCTCGAGCGGTTCCAGCGCTCGCACCAGCACGGCGCTCGGGGCTCCTTCCTCGCGCGTCACCGCGTTAAAGCACCAGTACATGCCGTAGATGAAGTAGACGTACGAGATGCCGGGCGGCCCGTACAGATGCTCCGTGCGCGCCGTACGACCGACCGCCGCATGACAGGCGAGATCGTGCTCGCCAAGGTATGCCTCGGTCTCGACTATGATCCCGCTGGCGACGCCTTCATCCGTCTCACACTCGAGCACGGTGCCGAGCAGATCGCGCGCGACGATCTCGGTCTCACGATCGTAGAAACTTCGCGGGAGAATCCGGCCCTCCCGGTCACGCCCGTTCCTTCCCGGCACTACTCGCTAGCGGTCTTGCTGCGAGACTTGCGGGGGCTGCGTTTGGTGGCGGACTTGTCGCCTTCTTCGCCGGTGGTTGCGGCAGATTTACGGGCGCGACGCGGTCTCGCTTCATCGGAGCCGGTGCGCTTGCGCGTACCGCGCGGACGGGTGTCGGTTTCCGCCAACGCATCCTCGCCTGTCAGTGGCAAATCGGGGATGGATTCGACGGTGACCGGCTCGGGAGCCGGGCGATGCGTCTCCACCACGCCGACCGAAAGCAGATCGGGCGGAACGATTCCAACCCTGGCGCCAATCGGTCCGCGTCCGCGGCCACGACTCGGCAACGCACCACGTGGTGGCGCCCCAGCCGGAGCGGCCGCTGCGGTAGCAATCACTTTGGGCGGCTCGCCGGCAGCGAGCTGATCGCTCACTGAGGTCGGGGCCGCTGCCGGGGCAACTTCGTAGTCATCGCCGCGACGGCGCAGATCGACGATGTCGGCGTCGTGAGCGTCCTGCAAAATCCGAATGAAGTTGCGCTCGCTCAGGCTCTCACTGTCGCGTCCGAGCAACTCGCGCGCGGTAGCACGCGCCTGACTCGCACGCAGCGGCGAGCCGCCGTTGGCGCTTACGGCCCGACGCACCAGATCGAACGCCTCTTCACGTCTGAGACGGAGCCCGCTCGATCCAATCTCATCGCCCGCGGGCGTGGGCTGGGCGATTTCAGGCTGAGCGTGAACTTCTGCCTCTGTTGGAGCCTGGCTAGCAGGTGGCTGGCGATGGCCGCGTCCCTCACGGTCGCGATCTCGTCCCCGCCCGCCCCTGCGCCCGCGACGGGATCGCTCCTGTGGTTCTGCCCCGCCCTCTGGGGCTGGGGCGTGACGGGGCGCCGGCTCAGTCGCCTCCTGCCCGGCCGGCAGCGCGAGCCCCGCGCGCGGCGGACCAACCTCGAACTGCCCGTTCTCGAGTTTGGTAAGCGTAAGAAGGCCGCGGTGCGCCGCCTCGGCGACGAAGCGCGAGAACTTCGACATCCCAAGGTTCTTTTCGTCGAACGACGTGTCGATCTGCTGCATCACCTGCTTCAGACGATCGGCGCGCATGACGTCGCCGTTCCGCTTCATGCGTTCGATCGCTTCGGTGACCAGCTCCCAGGGATCTTTCTTGATGACCTCTTCTTCGCCCGATTTCACCAGGCCGGCGAGCGCGTTGTAGCTGTAGTACTCGTCGCAGTTCTGGACCAGCAGGTCGCTCGACGATTCGCGGATGCCGACGCCGATGACGTACTTGGCGTACTCCTTGAGCTTGATGACGAGGCTCGAGAAATCAGAATCGCCCGAAAGCAGGATGAAAGTTCCTATCTCCGGGCGAGTGAATACGAGCTCCAATGCGTCGATGGCGAGTCGAATGTCGGTCGCGTTTTTCTTGGCGGATCCGTAGGCAGGGGCGAAGATCAAGTCGATCGACGACTCCGACAGCGGCACGATGTACTGCGGGTAACGTCGCCAGTCGGCGTAGGCGCGCTGGACCGAGACTTTGCCTTTGACGATGTCGGAGGAGAGAAGGTTTTTGAGCTCCGTCTGGAGATCGGAGCGAATGCCCATCGTAACGTTGTCGAAGTCGATGAGCAGGGCGGCGTTTGGCGCGTGGTGGGAAGCTGCTAATGCTGCGGGGGACATTGCTTGCGGCCCGCGGTGTACCGGGGCAATTGCCTGTGGCCCTCGGTGTACGGGGGCGACATGCCGGTGCGCGCTCGATGGCGCGGACCGATGCGGTCTGGGACTCATTTTTTTGGGAATTTCCTGTGCGAGGCTGCGTGCCTGCGATTTCTTTTCGATGCCGCGACGGCTGCACGCCGTATAGATCCCTGCGACGGTCGTCGCAGGCGGTGCGTCTTCAGGTCCAAGGGAGCGCGTCAACCCTCAGTTGACCGGTCGCCGGATCCTCGAAGTCGCGCCGTACGGGTATAATTTATAGCCAAACCCCCATGAATCAACTGCGTTTCCGCACGCGACTGGTGTTGATCCTGTCGCTGTTCGCGATTGTCCCTGCGCTGGTGCTCACCTTGTTGTGGAGCGGCACGGTCAGCACCGTTCTCCCCTTCGTGACAGGGCAATCCGCGTGGGACAGCGTGGCGGCGAGTGGCGAGCGAGCGATCGCCGCGGCGCGTCAGGCGCCGCTGACGCCCTCACAACGGCGCGCTATCGATGCACACGAGCGCGAGTTGAGAACGTCGGTGGAGCAGGCTCGCCGATACAGCTTCCTGGCCGAGCGAACGGTACGGGTGATTGCAATTGCAGGAGTGCTGGCGTTGCTGATTTTGACGGGCGCCGCCTCGCGTGTCGCCGGCCATTTGAGCCGGCAACTGAGTCGCCCGCTCGACGAGCTGGTGCGATGGACGGATCTAATTGGTCATGGCGAGCCCCTGCCGCCACCGCCGGAGCCGACGATCGTGTCGCGGAGTCCGAAAAACGGCGATGAAGGGCCGATGATACAGGTCACCCAGAGTCGAGTCCGCGGCGCACCCGAATTCGAGACGCTGCGTCGCAGCATGCGGGAGATGGTCTCAGAACTGGAGCACGGACGACAGCGGGCAGTCGAAGCAGAGCGTCTGCATGCCTTCAGAGAAACTGCGCGCAGAGTAGCGCATGAGATCAAGAATCCGTTGACTCCGATTCGTTTTGCGCTTGCTCGGTTGCGCGGTCAGGCGCCGGCTGGACTGCAGGAAGATGTCGATGTCATAGCGGTGGAATCCGATCGGCTCGACCGCATGGCCAAAAGCTTCTCCGAGTTTGGTCGGCTTCCCGAAGGTCCTCCATCTGAAGTCGACATCGGTGAGCTGGTGCGCTATACCGCACGCAGCTGCGTACCACCCAGCATTGCTCTCGATCTGGAGATAGACGAGAATCTTCCGCGGGTGTTCGGGCACAATGGCGCCCTGGCGGGAGCATTGAGCAATGTGTTGCTCAATGCTGTGGATGCATCGCCTGAGCACGGTCGCATCACCGTTTCGGCTAGACAGGCAAGACTCGGTGGGAGCGATGCGGTGCGGATTTCGGTCGCCGATGCCGGCAAGGGGATCGCGCCTGAAAATCTCGAAAGAATCTGGGAGCCGTACGTGACGAACAAGCCTGGCGGGACGGGTCTCGGTCTATCAATAGCCAGACAGGCTATCTGGGCTCACAATGGAACTGTGAACGCCACCAGTACGTTGGGGAGTGGAACGGAGATACAGTTTACCATACCCGCAAACGGCGCCAGCGCCGTGAGGACTAATTGAGATGGGACCAGAGATTCTCGTTCCGATGGGAGCGTTTGCCACCGCGTGCATTTGCGCGATCGGCATACCGCTCGCCCGCGCGTACGCACGGAGAATGGACGCGGAGGCGAAGAATCCTCGCATTCCCATGGAAGTCACCAGTCGCCTGGAACGGATCGAACAGGCCCTCGACTCGGTGGCGGTCGAGGTCGAGCGCATCTCCGAAGGCCAGCGGTTCACCACGAAATTGCTCTCCGAGGGCAAGGGCGCGGGCCCGCCGCAAAGCTCGCCAGCCGCTTCGGCGCGGGATAGCAGTACGTAAGTGCCGATAGTCCTCATCGCCGACGACGAGCCAAACATTCGGCGGATGGTCGGTGCTCTGCTGACAGGCGAAGGCTACGAAGTAACCGAGACTCCGAGCGGGGTCGAGGCGGTCGCGCGTGTCAGAGATGGTGAGCCCGACGTCGCGCTGATCGACCTCATGATGCCGGGTGAGCTGGATGGAATGGCGACCCTGGCGAGGCTGCGTGAAGTTGCCCCCGACCTTCCCGTCATCATGATGAGTGGACGCGCCGGACTCGCTGACGCGGTGAAAGCGACAAAGCTCGGAGCCTTCAATTTCCTGGAGAAGCCGCTCACGCCAGAGGGGGTCTTGCTGGCGGTGTCGTCGGCGCTCGAGCTGCGCCAGACCCGTCGTGTCGCTCGCGCGCTGCGCGCCGAGCTCGGGTTCGCCGGACAGATGGTCGGCACCAGCGAGGCGATGAACACCGTTCGCCAGATGATCGCGCGGGTCGCCCCCAGCGAAGCACGAGTGCTGATCACGGGCGAGTCGGGAACGGGCAAAGAGTTGGTCGCCAGCGCCATTCACGACGCCAGTCCACGGCGCGACAAACCGTTCATTCGTGTGAACTGCGCGGCGATCCCGCGTGACCTCGTCGAGAGCGAGATGTTCGGCCACGAGCGGGGATCATTCACCGGTGCTACGCAGACGCGGATCGGACGCTTCGAGCTGGCACACCACGGGACGCTGTTTCTGGACGAAGTGGGCGACCTCGGTCCCGACGCGCAGGCGAAGCTGCTGCGCGCAATCGAAGCCAAGGAAATCCAGCGCGTCGGCGGCAATCGAGTCATTCGAGCCGACGTGCGCATCATCTCGGCGACCAATCACGATCTGCAACGTGCTGTTCGCGCCGGAACGTTCCGCGAGGATCTCTTTTTCAGACTGCAGGTGATCCCGCTGGCGATTCCACCGCTGCGCGAGCGGGGAGACGACATACTGGAGCTGGTCGAACACTTCTCAGAGCAATTCCTGCAGCGCAGCGGCCAGGCGAAGCCACGCTGGAGGAGCGATGCACTCCAGCTGCTGCGCGACTATCCGTGGCCCGGCAACGTCCGGGAGCTGGCGAACATCGTCGAGCGGCTGGCAATTCTGCATCCGGGCGCCGAGATCACCGGTCAGCAGGTCGAAGACGTGCTGATCGTGGATCGCGACGAGGACGAGGGAGACCGGTTGCTGGTGACGACTCCGACGCGCGCGCAGGAAAAACTGACTGGTGCACGCGAATCCGCCGCGCGCGGACCGACATCGCTCGCGGAGAAACTCGACAGCTTCGAGCGCACGGTGATCTCGCGAGCGCTGGCGGAAGCAGGCGGCAACGTCGCCGACGCCGCGCGGAGACTGCAAACCGACAGGCCAAATCTGTACCGGCGCATGAAGCGGCTCGGAATCAACGCGGCGAGGGTATAACCGCGCTATGACAACTACAGTGATCCGAATCACGTCTATGTGCGTGCTCGTTGCCTGCGCTGCGCCGTGTTTTGCGCGCGCGCAGGGAGTCGACACTGCCAACCGAGATACAACCGAGCGGCCGGGATGGTGGGCGAGGACGAGCCGGTCGAGCGGGTTGATCGTTACCTCCGGCAAAACCTACAACCGAGTCGAAGGACTGCCGGTGATGGTTGGTCCCGTCTTCCACGACAGCGTCAAGGCGGCCCAGCTGAACGCATCGGTGTTGGGAATCATTCGCAGCGCGGACACTTTCCACTGGGACGATCAGAATCTCGGACATCGCGTCACTGCGGACATGCGCGTCGGACGAGGCCGAGGGTATGCCTTGGGAGTCTCATCGTTCGACGTGATGACACCCGTCGAGCCGTGGCAGCTGCCGGATCCGGATGCCGGTCTGGCTGCCTTGTTCGGACATCGCGACTTCCGTGATTACTTCAATCGACACGGTGCGAAGGCGACGGCGACTTTCAACATGAGCGCGCGTAGCAGCTTCTCGTTCGACTGGAGCGATGAGCGATGGAGGTCGGCCGATGCGCGGCGGGTGTTCTCGGTGTTCGGCAACGGAAAAGCGTGGCGGGCAAATCCGCAGGTCGACGCTGCGCGTTTTCATCTGGCGGTGCTGCGCGCAAATATCGACAGCCGCAACGACGAGCTGAATCCATCGACCGGTTGGTTGATCCTCGCTGAATACGAGCGAGGGATAGGTCGGACGACAGATTTTGGATTGACGTCGCCACTGACGCGACCGCTGGTGTCGCCGCAGGTCACTTACGGACGCGGGTTGTTGGACCTGCGGCGCTACAATCGCCTCTCTCCAACGACGTGGCTCAACGCCAGGCTGGTGCTAGGCGGCTGGCTGCACGGCGACGAGCTGCCACTGGAGCGGCGCTTCTCGGTCGGCGGAATTGGAACTGTCCCCGGATTCGATTTCCGGAAGTATCAGCCGGGAACAGTGGACGTCTCGGAGTGCAGCAACGGCGGCGTGACGCCGGCCGGCAATCCCGCGCAGTGCGAGCGGGTCGCGCTCGGGCAACTGGAGTACCGTAACGAGCTGCACTCGTCACTCTTCGATTTTCTGAACACGCGGGCGATCCGCCTGCGCGGGATCGGCTTCACCGTCGAACCGACTGCCGTCGCATTCGTGGATGCTGGTCGCGGGTGGCTGGTGGGACAGCCGTTCGGGGGACTGCAATACTCGAGTCGCAGTTTCCCTCGATTTGGGACTTTCAGAACTGACGTTGGTCTCGGTCTCGATCTGGGCCTCATCGGCGTGTATGTGGCGAAGGCGGTGTCGAGCTCGAAAGAACCCGCCAATGTGTTCCTACGAGTTCGCCGGCGGTTTTAATGGGGGGAAGCGGGGGAGCGGGAAGCGGGCGGGGAGATCGGCTTCGATCGGCGAGTCGGAGTCAAGCGATCCCGACACTCCTTTTTGTCGCGGTATTCTCCGTCGCTCTTCCGCTGGGCGCGCAAAAGGTGCACGTCGATGTTCTGGCGCCGCCGCAGAACGCGTGGGCGGACGATGTGCCATCGGTGTCGTCGGCGGGTTTGCTCGCCGATGCGTCGATGCGCGACCTCCTGGCCAATGGATTTCCGGCTCGCCTGCACTATCGTCTGGAGCGATGGGCGTCGGGGAGATGGTTTGACGATCTCAAGGCCGCGTTCGAGTGGGATGTCGTTCTCAAGTACGACGTGCTCGGTAAGAAGTACCAGGTGGTGCGAGTGGTGAACAACAAAGCAGAATCGCTGGGGGAATATCAAACAGCGGATCTGGCGGACGATGCTGTTGAAGCGCCGTACCGGGTGGGAATTTCGCTCCCGAAGAAAGGGCAGCGTGGGTACTACAATCTCTTGCTCGATGTAGAGACGCTGTCGTTGAGCGATCTCGACGAGGTACAACGGTGGTTGCGCGGGGAGCTGAAGCCGGCGGTGAGCGGGAAGAAGAATCCGGGGACGGCAGTCGGTCGAGGACTGCGGACTCTAGTGGTCCGGTTGCTCGGAGGAGAAAAGCGCCACTACGAGGCGAGGACGGGAACGTTCAGACCCTGATCCACTGGCAATCTCGCAATTCAAAGCCTCTAACTACAAAAAGACCGGGTGCGAGCAGCTCTCACTGCTCGCACCCGTTCTTTGCCTTTAAAGCTGAAAGTTGCGAGATACGAGGTGCGCTCACCCGGTCTTTGCAGTTACGGCTTCCGGTATCGAGATGCCAGTTGGCGTCAACTGACCTTATGATGCCCGTGATGCCCATGCCCGCCGTGTTGCTGATTGATGGCGTGGCGGTGCTCGAGATCTTCGAGGTGGTGTAGCGTCTCTTCGCCGTAGAAGATGCGGATGTATTTGGCCTGAGTAGGCGTCAGGCGGCGGACGGCCCAGCTCAAATGCACGAAGTGCGGCTCGACCGGCGCGTGGAGTGGATGCATTCCGATCTCGCTCGGCAGGCTATTGGCCTTTCTCGTGTTGCAGGGGCTGCAAGCGGTAACGACGTTAGTCCAATCGTTGACGCCGCCGCGAGAGAGAGGAATCAGGTGGTCGCGTGTAAGCGATTCGCGGGGCTTGAGCTCGATTTGCAGACGACCGCAGTACTGGCAGCGGTAGCGATCGCGAGCGAACAGGAAGGTGTTGGTGACCTGGCGGCGGAAACGGCGCGGAACGTGGATGAACCGCATCAGCCGAATTACTGCCGGGCGCGGCAGCGTCAACTTCTCTGAGCGAACAACGCGATCAGAATCTGCCTCGACGATTTCCGCTTTTCCATCGATCACAAGCCGCAGGGCGCGGCGTAGCGGCACCATCGTCAACGGCTCGAATGAAGCATTCAGTGCCAGACAACCAACGATCAAGCACTCCTCCTGGGCAAACCCACCAAAATATACAACTGGTACAACACTACCACCCGGCAGTTACGGCTTTGTTGCATCGACCGAGGGGAATGGCCAGGCGAAATCGGTGTCTGACGCACTACTAATCCGACGATTTCCGAGACCCGTTCGTTACCCTTTCCAGCTGTCTTGGAACTGCAACTTACGACTACCGGCTAGGGGCGGTGAGCGGAGCGGCTGGGAGTTGCGGGCCGCCACGAAATGCGTTCGAGATTAGCTCGGAGCCCTAGCCGCTCCACCCAAAACCCCCGGCTGGTGGTCGTATGTTACCGTTAATCCTACTCGAGCAAATCTAGATAGCCGATGCTGACATATCTCCGACGGGCTCGCGCGCGACCTTGCTGCGGGTCGCAGGTGCCGTTTTCCGCGCCGGAACGGGCGTCAGCCAACCATAGCGATCTTCCAACTGACCAGTGGCGAGGCCCATGTACTCGCGCTGGATCTCCAGTGTCAACACGCCGGGCTTGCCGGTGCCGATCGGAATCCGATCGACCGAGCGAATCGGCGTTATCTCCGCCGCTGTTCCGGTAAAGAACAGCTCGTCGGCGATGTAGAGCATTTCGCGCGGGATCGACTGCTCGACGATTTCGACATCCATGTCGCGAGCGATCTGCATCACCGAATCGCGGGTAATTCCGTGCAGAATTCCGGCGCTGATCGTCGACGTGAACAATTTCCCATCGCGCACCAGGAAGAGATTCTCACCGCTTCCTTCCGAGACAAGTCCAAACGAATCGAGCATGATCCCTTCGACGTAGTTGTCGATGCGCGCCTGCATCTTGGACAGCTGTCCGCCGAGATAGTTTCCGCCGGCCTTGGCAAGCGTTGGAATGGTGTCGGGTGCGGGGCGTCTCCAGCTCGAAACGCAGACATCGGCGCCATTCTTTAACGCATCCGCTCCGAGATAAGTGCCCCAGGTCCACGGAATGATGAAGACTTCGAGAGGTGTGTCGTGGGGCAGCACTCCCATCTGCTCACCAGTGCGGATAGCAACCGGCCGCAGGTAACAGTGGGGTAGATCATTTTCAGCGACTGTTTCGACTGCGGCTTTCGAGAGCTCATCGATCGAGTATTTGAGGGGCATGCGGTAAATCCGCGCTGAATCCGCAAACCGCCGCATGTGGTCGCCAAGTCGAAAGACGGCTGGCCCAAGGGGTGTCTCGTAGCAGCGGATGCCCTCGAAGACACTCGAACCGTAGTGCACGACGTGACTCATCACATGAATGGTCGCGTCTTCCCAATCCACGAACTTACCGTCGCGCCAGATACGGTGGTGGTTATCTACCGCCATTGTGCCAGGCTTCCTTCGAAGTGGAGCTTCAAGATACCGAGCGCACGGCCCATTTGCCTAGTGCCGCGCCCGCGGATTCGACCTTCTCAGCGAGCGATTCATCCGTTGCTTTGCAATGGCCGTGCTCGACGAGGACCTTGCCACGGACCGTGACCAGCTCGGCGGATCGGCCAGGAAGGGCGAAGATCGCCGCCGAATACGGATCGCCGGTTGGAGTGGTGCGCGCGATGTCGATGCGAAAAGCAGCTAGATCGGCGTCCTTCCCCACTTCCAGGGATCCGATCCGATCATCGAGCCCGAGCGCGCGGGCGCCGCCGATGGTGGCGAGCTCGAGCGCCTGGTGCGCCCCGAACGCGTCGTGCTTCCGTGTGACGCCGCGATGTATAAGCACGGCCAGTCGTGCTTCGTCGAGTAAATCCATGCGATTGTTGCTGGCGACGGAATCGGAACCGATGCCGACGGCAACGCCCGCGGCGAGGAGCGGCAAAAGCGGCGCTACACCGTGCCCGAATTTCGCGTTCGACGCCGGGCAGTGAGCGACGGAGCATCCACGGCGGGCGATGGTGGTGATGTCAGTGTCATCGACGCGGACGCAGTGGATCAGAAGTGAGCCGGGCTGAAGGACGTCGTGCTCCTCGAGCAACGCAATTGGCGATCGAGCCCGCGTCTTCACGTCGATGCCGCGACCCCGCCAGCGTTCGGCAAAAGCGCCCTCGCCTCGGACTACAATATCCTCCTCAGCAGCGCTCTCGGCGATATGCATCGCCAGGCGCAGCTTGCGTCTTTGCGCGAGTTTCGCCGTCGCCGCGTAAAGCTGATCTGACACCGTGTATGGAGCGTGGGGTGAAACGCCGAGACAGACGAGATCGGTTTGCTCGGGCTCGAGTTTCGCCAGACGATCATCCAGCTCGTGCAGCGCAGCGTCGCATTTCGCAGGATCGGGTGCGAAGACTTCCTGGTACATGATTCCACGTACGTCGCGCTCCTTCATTGCCTGCAGCACGACGCCGCTCGAGCAGGTGTCGGCGTAAGTGGTGATGCCTGCCTCGAGCCCTTCGACGATTCCGAATCTCGCCGAATAAAGAAGGGTCTCCGTGTCCAGAATCTCGTTGCGACTCTGACGGAGCCTGTCGATCCAATCCGGAAAGTCGAGGTCCTCGAGAAATCCGCGCATCGCGGTCAGCTCGAGATGTGTGTGGGTATTGACGAGACCTGGCAGCAGGATCGATTCGCCAAGCTCGTAGTCCTTGCCGGCGGGGGCGGTGTCCCTCGGTCCGACGTAGCTGATTTTTCCGTCGGTCTCGACGACGGTCCCGTTTTCGATCGGCGGCTGGGTAATTGGCAGCACCCAACGCGCGTGATAGCGCATCAGCGCGGTATCTGACCCGGCGGCCGAGCCGGCGACGGAATGGTATCCCTTCGTGGCGCGGTGTCGCGGCGTGCAGTGTCACGACGTACAGTGTCGCGGCGTGCAGTGTCACGACGTGGCACGCGGTGTATGGATGTGTCGAACACTGTTGGCTTTCTGACAGTGTCGCGTCGCGATGTATCGAAGACGGTCGGGATCCGTTTCGGCGGTGGCTGTCCGCGCGATGGAACGGGCACGTACCCCGGCTGAATCGGCGGCGGCGTGACGGTGATTGGCTGCCCTCCGCCCGTCGGCTGATTCGTCAAAGGAATCGTACTGAACGTGTCACTGGGGAACGCTCCGCCCGGGATCGAGTACGGGCCGTGCTTGTCGCAGTCGCGCGTCGGCTCGGTGCCGGAGATATAAAACTCGGTGGTGACGAGATTGCGTGGGCAGTACTGCGTCGCCAGTAGTCCACTACTGACGTCGATCTCGCGAGTGACGATGGATGTCGGCCGCGGCCAGTCCGGTGGGGCAGGCTTGCGGCGATAGACTTCGGTCATGAATGCAGTCCAGGCCGGTGCCGCGAGTACGCCACCCTGGGCGTTGTCTTTGATCTTCGACGGGCGGTCGAGCCCGTACCAGACGCCGGCGATCAGATCCGCGGTGTAGCCGACGAACCAGACGTTGGTGCCGTCGTTGGTCGTTCCGGTTTTTCCGCCGGCGGGATAATGGAATCCAGACTCCCACACTCCAGCACCGGTTCCCCGTCGAATCACGTCCTTCATCATGTCGACCATGATCCACGCTTCTTCCGGGGATAGCACCTGGGCGCGAGTCGGCGTCGGCTGCCAAAGGATTTCTCCCTTCTGGTTCTCCACTCTGAGGATCGCGTTGGGCGCGGCGCGCACGCCGAGATTCGGGAACGCGGTGTACCCAGAGACCAGCTCGATTGGGTAAACGTCGGCAGCGCCGATGTGAATGGATGGATACGGCGGAATTGGAGTGGTGATGCCGAAATTCCGCGCCTCGTTAATGACGGTCTGCTCCCCCAGCTCCATCCCGAGTCGCACGGTAGAGACGTTGCGCGACAAGTAGAGCGATTCGCGGAGCGGAATCTCGCCCAGGAACTTGAGGTCGTAATTCTGGGGCGCCCACTCGGGCTGACCAGGCACCTGCAGCACCAGCGGGCTGTCGTTGACGATGTAAGACGGCGGCCTGCCGTTCTGAATCGCGGCTGAGTAAACGATCGGCTTGAAGGTAGATCCAGGTTGACGCAGCGCCTGCACGGCGCGATTGAATTTCGAGTCGTCAAAATCGCGTCCGCCGATCATGGCCCGCACCGCTCCAGTGCGAGGATCCATCGCCAGGAAGGCGCTTTGGAGGTACGGGGATGTGCCGCTGCCCTCGTCGCCCTCGTGGTGTGCCGTGTAGTGCTCGTAGGTCTCGTGCTGGTACGGCCCGAAACGTCCCGCCTCGATGGCGCGCGCCTGGCGCTCCAGTGCACGCTCGGCGGCACCCTGCATGTCGAGGTCGAGCGTGGTGTAAACCTTGAGGCCCTGCTCGTAGAGCTGCTTACCGAATTGCGCGTCGAGCTGTTGCCGGATCCATTCGACGAAATAGGGCGCCGTCTCACCCGCGGCGACGCTCCTGGTGGCCAGCTGCAGCGGGTACGCCTTCGCCCGGCTTGCATCGGCATCGCTGACGTAGCCGTTCTGGCGCATCAGCTCGATGACTGTGTTGCGGCGCTGAATGGCGCGCTCGGGAAAGCGAACGGGGTTGTAGCGGGCGGGAGCTTTAGGGAGCGCGGCGAGGGTCGCCGCTTCAGCCAGATTCAGATCGCGCACGGACTTCCCGAAGTATCGCTGCGCCGCGGTCTCAACGCCGTAGGCGCCGTGGCCAAGATCGATCTGATTCAGGTAGAGCTCGAGGATTTTCTTCTTGTCGTACTTGGCCTCGATCTGACGCGCGACTTTGGCTTCCTTGATTTTTCGAATCGGACTCTTTTCGCGCGAGATCTTTTCAGGGAAGACGTTGCGCGCCAGCTGCATCGTTATGGTGGAGAATCCCTGAGAGTAGCCGTGGATGGGCGAGCGCAGTATGACGCTGGCGGCGCGGTGCCAGTCGATGCCGGCGTGCTGGTAGAAGCGTTTGTCTTCGGTGCTGACGAACGCCTCCTGCACGACCTTCGGAATCTCGTCGATCTTGACCAGCGTGCGCCGCTCGAGGCCGAGCTCGGCGATGAATCTTCCGTCAACCGCGTAAAGCTTCGAGGTCTGATGCGGGGTGTACTCGCCGAGTATCTCGATCGACGGACATTGACTGCCGCGGCAGATGAGGGCCCAGGTCCCGTAGAGGGAACCGGCGCCAAGAGCGATGAGAAATGTGAGCGAAAGCAGCACCACTCGCACGAAAGTCGGGTGCCGCTTGTGAAATGGAATCTTGTTGTTCGTGACTGTAGCTGAAGATGCGGAGGCGGAGGCCATGCGGAGTGTCAAAAGATAACTGTGATACACCGAAGGTGACACCGCGGTCGGGCGTCCCTAATTTCCCCGCATGAGCACGAAGAAGCTACGCACTAACGAACACGGGACAGGCTCTCTGCTGGACGAGCTGTCCTGGCGCGGGATGGTCTACCAACAGACGGACGGTTTGGCGGATGCTCTCGCAACTGCCGAAGTGAGCGGGTACGTGGGGTTTGACCCGACGGCGCCGAGCCTTCATATCGGCAATCTCGTGCCAGTGATGGGACTTGCGCATCTGCAACGCGCCGGCCACCGACCCGTCGCACTCGTTGGCGGCGGTACGGGTTTGATCGGCGATCCGAGCGGAAAGACAGCGGAGCGTCAGCTTCTGTCCGAGGAAGAGATAGAGGCCAATGCGCGGTCAATAGAAAAGCAGCTCTCGCATTTCCTGGAATTCAAAGGCGCCCACGCAGCACGAATGCGCGACAACGCCGCCTGGCTGCGGCCGCTCAAGGCAGTCGAGTTCATGCGCGATGTCGGCAAGCACTTCACCGTCAACTACATGTTGGCGAAGGAGTCCGTGCAGGCACGCATCGAGGGCGGCATCTCGTTTACGGAGTTCTCGTACATGCTGCTGCAAGCGTACGACTTTCTGGAGCTGTATCGGCGCGAGGGTGTCACCCTCCAGATGGGTGGGAGCGATCAATGGGGAAATATCACCGCCGGGATGGAGTTGATCCGCCGCGTCGAGGGAAAGACGGCGCATGCTCTGACGTTGCCGCTGGTGACGACGGCGAGCGGATCCAAGTTCGGCAAGACCGAAGCGGGTTCGGTGTGGCTCGATCCAAAGCTGACGTCGCCTTACAAGTTCTATCAGTACTGGATCAACGTCGACGACCGCGACGCTGGAAGGTATCTGCGGTTTTTCACGCTGCTACCGCGCAAGGAGATCGAAGCTCTGGACGAGCAGATCGTGACTGC
Organism: Gemmatimonadaceae bacterium; assembly: GCA_036506035.1. Taxonomy (GTDB): domain Bacteria; phylum Gemmatimonadota; class Gemmatimonadetes; order Gemmatimonadales; family Gemmatimonadaceae; genus UBA4720. The sequence goes on from DASXSL010000003.1 coordinate 19,694, forward strand.
TCCGGAGAAGCGCGAGTCACAGCAGGCGCTGGCGCGCGATGTCACCGCGCGAGTGCATGGAGACGACGCCGCGCGCATCGCGGAAGAAGTCTCCAGGGTTTTGTTCGGGAAAGCAGATCCGGCGACGCTGTCGGAGCCGGTGCTCAAGGCATTGAGCAACGAAGTACCGTTTGCCGAAGTGGCGGAAACGCCGGGACTCCTCGATGGTCTCGTACTCCTGAAACTCGCGGCGTCGAAGAGCGCAGCGCGACGACTAGTCGAGCAGGGCGGTGTCTACGTGAACGGCCAGCGTTCAGGTGCTGACGCGGATCTTGGCTCTGCCAAGCCACTCGCCGGGAAGTATCACTTGCTGCGCAAAGGAGCACGCGATTACGGCTTGCTGAGGACGAAGAAGTGACCTTTGGAAGGCAAAGTCGGGTTATATCAGCCGAAGCATCCAACAGCGTTCAAACGATAAAGACCACTGCCTGAGGCGAGACGCTAATGCTCTTCATGGTGATCGAGAAGTATCGCGATGGTGATCCGAAGCCCGTGTATCGTCGCTTCAACGAGAAAGGGCGGATGTGTCCGCACGGCGCCCGTTACCTCTCGAGCTGGGTCACGACCGATTTCGAGCGCTGCTTTCAGGTGATGGACTGCGACGACCGAATCCTGCTCGACGAATGGATGTCCAACTGGAACGACATCGTCGATTTCGAGGTGATTCCGATCATCACGTCAGAGAAAGCCAGGACGGCGATCGCGCCGCATCTCTAGCAAGTGACCGAGTCGCGACGGCTACTTCAGCATTTCCTCGCCGCGCTGGCGTATCGCACCCAGAAGGCGTTGCGCGGCGCGCCCGAGTCATTCGCCGACTTCCGTGGCGGCACCAACGTGCGCACGCCGCGAGAGCTGCTGTTGCACATGACGAGTCTGATGGGGTACGCGCGGACGCATTTTCACGGCGGCGAATACCAGCCGTCGCGAGTGAATACATTTGCTGAAGAAATCACGCGCTTTCATGGGATGCTGGCGGCGCTTCGCGATGATTTCGCCAATCCCGAGCTCGAAGCGCGCATCACCGACGCTCAGTTTCTACAGGGACCGTTGGCCGATGCGATGACCCATGCGGGCCAGCTGGCGATGCTGCGACGGCTCGCTGGTTCGCCGGTTGCTTCGGAGAACTTCATCCACGCCGACATCAACGCACGGAATGTGTCGGAAAGGCAACCGGAGCCGGCCGCACCGGACGAATGGTGGCGTCCCGACGTACCGCCCGTCCCGGCTGGGCCAACACGGCCCGGCAAGTAATACGACTTCCCATCTCCGTTCACCGCGCAATATGATCTAGAGTCACAGCTCTGGAGACGGTCATGCGCTTTGGACGTGCGTCTGTTGGACTCGTCGTAATCTCGTTCACTTTGGCGTGCGGCAGCGACAAGGCAACCGGGCCCGAGAATCAGATAATTCTCAGCGCCGCGCAGGCAACGGCTCTCATGAACAAGATCACGCAATTCGCGGCTCTCCAAGCCGAAATTGCGTGGCTCGGAGATTCCGCCAACCTCGTGCTCAAATCGGGAGCCGAGGCGGATCTCATTCCGGTTTCGACCAATCTTGGGCCGGGGCCGTTCTACGCGGTTGGACTGCAGCGCGCAGTGCAGCTCCCGACCAACCCGTTCAGCACCTTTGACCTGATCGCGTTCAACGATCCGTCGAACCCGACCGACTTCATCATGGTCGACGGGTACATCCAGGGGTCAGGCGCGCCACCAACCTCGGTCTCCGGCGTGTTCGACGGGCCCGTCAACGGATACTTCTTTCATACCGAAGGATCGACGGTGACAGCGTGGCGCGCAGCGTTGGGGACGGCCGCACTCAGCCGCGGTGGGTCGGGCGGCGGTTGCACCGGTTTCCAGTCCAGCAGTGGAGTTACATGCACGCTGGCGGATCTGACTACTTCGTTCACGGTCACCGCGGCATTTCAGGATGCGGGGCCACAGTCGAACGCCATCGTCCAGGCGTCGCTCAATACGACGACGGTGGCAGGGATACTTCTTAGTTTTCCACTTCCGTGATTGAACTGCGGACAGAACTACCTGCTGGGCGCTGACAGCCGCACGCTGAGCGTTAAGCGCAGCGACCGACAGCGCTCGGCAGGTAGTTCAGTCCTATTCTTCGCTCTTGGTTCTGCGCCTACCCGGCCGAACCTCCTGCGCCTGATCGTACCAATTCTCCAGCGACCGTGAGGCGAGGTCGCGGCCGCCGAGACCGAACGCGAGGCCGAGCGCGATCGCCAATGCCGCCACGAAGCCGGTAAACAGCGTCGTGATCAGATTG
>DASXSL010000004.1:0-14086 GCA_036506035.1 Gemmatimonadaceae bacterium
TCGCCAGCGCATCGACCAGCTCCAGTCGCACCGCGATATTCGCCGGTGCCACTGCCAGCACATCCCTCAGTCGGTCTTCGTACCTTCGCGCCGATGCACTGTCGTTTTGCCGCGCTTCAAGTTGCGCGAGCGCATACAACACCCGTGCATTGCCCGTCGAGTCCTGGCGACGCTTCTCCAGTATCGCGCGCGCTTCCGCGGGCCGATTGGTCAGCGAGTAGAGCTTGGCCAACGCCAGTCCCACATCGGTGTTGGCCGGATCGAGCTCCAGGGCGCGGCGCAGCTGCTTCTCAGCATCCTGGTAGCGGCCCGCTTGCAAGTACGTGAGCCCGAGGTCGGCGTAGCCGAGTGGATCGTTGGGCGCCAGGTCAGTGAGTTTCTTGAACGACGACTCAGCTTGCGGCAGCTGATTTCGTTGGAGATAGCTGAGGGCGAGCATCCGGGTGGTGTAGAGATCCTCCACCGACGCCTGCTCTTTTCGACAAGAAGCTCCGACAACCAGGGTTGCCGCCAGAACAGCGATGCGAGTTTGCCAGGTCATGCGCAAACGATAGTTGCGGGAGGCCGGAGGCGGGAGGCGGGAGGCGGGAAGCGGGAAGCTTCCCGCTTTAACCTGCCCTCGGAAGCGTAAACGAAAAAGTGCTTCCCCGACCGAGTGCGCTCTCGCACCAGATCTTTCCGCCGTGCGCTTCGACGACCCCCTTGGCAATGGCGAGTCCCAGTCCAACGCCGCGATGATCGTTGCTCCGCGCCTGCCAGAAATTGTCGAACAGGTGCTCCACGTCGGCTGGTGTGATTCCCGGTCCAGTGTCGGTGACATGAATGGCGACGCTATTGCCGTTGGCGTCGGATCGAATCGTCACACTTCCATGCTCGGGGGTGAACTTGATGGCATTGCCGACGATGTTGCCGACGATCTGCGACACGCGCAGCGGATCGGCGCGGACCGCGATCCCATCCTCCGGCGGAACCGTCTCGAACTGGATTCTCCGCTTGTCCGCAACGGGTCGAAACGTCTCCGCCGCCTGATTGAAAATCATCGCCACCGCGACATCCTCGAGATCGAGGGTAAACTTGCCCGCCTGCAGGCGCACCGTGTCGAGCAGGTCCCCAATCAGTCGATTCATCTGCCGCCCGGCGCGCAGCGTCACGCCGAGCAGCTCCTTGCGTCGATTTCGGTCGAGATTTTCCTCCAGCAGCAAATCGGCGCTGGTGATTATGAGGTTGAGCGGGTTGCGCAAATCGTGCGCGACGACTCCCAGCACTTCCTCGCGGGTGTGGGCCAATAGCTCCGCCATGTGACGTCTCTCGCGCTCGGCATCGTAGCTGCGACCGACTTCATCGTTCATGCGCTTGAGCTCAGCAGCGCGGGACTCCGCCAACGCGCGCGACCGGTGCAGCGCCTCCATGGTGCTGGTGATGGTTACCGAGACGACGAGGAAGGCAATTATCTCCAGGGCCTCGACGCGGTCGATTCCTAACGACCCGCCCGGAGCCAGGAAGTTCAGGTCGATTAAGATGAGCGACGCGGCAGTAGCGACTGCGCTCGGACCCGGGCCGCCGTACCACGCTGAAATCGCCACAGCCGGGACGAAAAACAAAAAGCTTGGCGTTGGCCCATCGCGCCGCAGTAGGAGCGTAGCACCGAGCGCGACCGCGGTGACCAGGAGGGCCAACGCGTATCGCACGACGAATGTTTGGGTGTTTCCCGACCGACGGTAGAATCCGACCAAGCGCCCATCCACGAGAATGATTCGGACCTTCCCAGGCTCGCCGGTCCGCCCACGTACACCCTGAATACGCGAGCGTAAATCATTCCGTTGACAGAACATCCAGCCGATGGCGCGACTGCTTAAGCGATCTGGGACTATGTGTGCGGTTTTTGCGAAAGCAGGCAGGGAGTGCTAACGCAAACCCGAGGATAATTGCATGAAGCGCATCACAATGGCTGCAATCACCATCGCCGGCGCTGGACTTCTGGCCTCAACAGCCCCTGCTGCCACTCCGAGCAGCACGTCGCGGAGCTTCCAACAGAGCTGCGCGAACGCCCCCGCGGTCGCGCGTACGTACCTCGCCTCGCAGGTCGCGGCTGGCCACAAGCTTACGATGTCGCGCTCGGCCGCAATCGCCGAGGTCACCAAGCTGACTGGCGCTGATGGCGAATTCGCCGGGCTCAAGCCGTGCGACTCCGGATATCCGAACGCGGTCCGTTTTTACCTCGATGAGGTAATCAAGGCGGGGACCAACAACAGCACGCCTTGAAGCGCAGCAACTGAAGACTGCCAGCTCCTGGCTGGTAGTCTTCAGTTTAGAAGCTTCACCGCCGCCCCAGCCTTACCTCCGGCCGACGCAGGCCTCGACGATGTACCGTTTTGCCGACCGGGGATTGTCGATGGTTTCGTAAAACTCATCGAAGTACTTTAGCGTCGAGCGCACGGTTCCCTGGTCCATCAGCTTGCCGATGGAGTCGCTGTAAAGGGCGTAGATCTCGGGCTTTTTCTCCTTGAACAGCGCGAACACCTTCGCGTATTCCTGGGGATCGGTGCAGTAGCCGCGGAACAATCGCTGGCGAACATTCGGAAGCCCCAGCCTCTCGTCTGGCACGGCGTAGGTGGCGTTGACGACCCCAGCAAAGTCGAAGTCGTAGGCGATCGGCGCGACCGTCCCGTCATTGCCGAAATACAGCTCCACGTTGTGGAGCGCGGACTCCGAGAAATCGGTGTTGCCGATCATGTACTGAAACACTCCGAACAACGCGTCCTGGAAGGGATCGAGATCGCCAGGAAGCGCTCCTTTCTGCTCGAGGACTTTTCCGCCGAGGCGCGCTCCCAGCGCCGCCGGCTCCTCCATGATGAATCCGTAGCGTTTGGCGCGCACTTTTCCGCTGCCGCTGTCGGCATAAGTGAATTTCAGCAGCCGCGCCTTGTGGCTCATTGGAGTGAGCAGCTGATATATCCGGTACAGCTGAAATTCCTCGAGAATGTACTGCTCGTACATATCCCGATCCTGGCAGTAGCTCACCAGTTTGGGCTTATCGAGGTGGTGGAAGATGGTGCCTTTGGCAGTCTCGCCGCTGAAGTTGAGACGCATCGGCGGGAAGTCGCACCTCTTGAGGCGCCAGATTCCACGCGTGCGAGCTCTGAGCGGAACGCTTACGTCACTCCCATCCGCACCTTTGTAGCTGAGGGTCACTGGACGCCATGGCGGATCGTCGCCCTTGTCGCCGCGGATCTTGCCGATGTTGGTGGTGAGCGTGACCTCGATCGGGTCCTGCGACTCGAAGAGCGCTGCCAGGTGGTACTTCTTGGTTGACGCCTCCTGGGTTGGGAGTTGGGTCTGCGTCGGCGATTGAGCCTGCGCTTGCGTCTGTGTTTGCGTCTGAGCTGGTAGCGCTGCGGCGGCCATCATCGACGCCGCGCAAACCGAAACAACGGGAGACAGTGCAACGAATCTGGTCATACGTCCTCCTCGACTACACGAGCTCCGCCTCGGTGACATGCGGCGCGCCAGCGACGCGCACCAGAGTGAGAAGATCCTCGGGAGTCGTTTTTTTCTTGATATGTACAGCGTATTCCGCTACCTCGGAGCCGTCCGGCTTGGGGGCAAGGCTGGTGAGCCGCCACCCTTTGACCTGACCTTCGAGGCGCGGCTCGAGATTCCGACGCAATGCAGCGACGTCATTGGTGCGAATGCGAATTCTGGTCTCTGCCTCGCCATCATTAATCATCGTCGAGCCGGGTTGGTCGAGAGCACGGCGCCAGGCACGTGCAGCAACTCCCTCGAGCTGCTCACGCGTCATGTTATTGAACACTTCGTGATCGATCTGCGCCACGAAAGTACCGGTTCGAGCGAGCTGTCTGGCGCGTCTGAGTCTCTTCTCGGCGATGCTGCCCTCGAGCTCCATCGGTGAGTGCGCAAAGTCCGAGTACCAGAGAGTCAGGACCGTCAGGTTGAAGAGAACGGAAATCACTGCAGCGACGGGCACGTTCACGGCAGCAGCCAGCCCGATCGCCGTCGCCAGAAAGACGTAGACCGCATCCTTGCTGTCGTCGAGCGTGTTGCGGAACCGCACCGCCGCGACAATGCCGGCCAGGCTGAATGCGAGCGCGAGACTGTACTGAACGAGGACGACAATTCCCGATACGACTAGTGGGAGGACGATCAGTAGATGGACAACCGATTGCTGGTAGCCGCGCTTGGCGCGCGTGAGTACATAAACCCACGCGATCGGAATCGAGAGCAGAATGGCGGAAACCATCGCCAGTGTTACCGTCAGCGCAAGATTGAGCTCGCCCACGGATGGTGGTAAGGCCTTGGCTGACGGTCTGGCTGGGGCGGCGGCGCCACTCAACAGGTCAAAGGACTGCACAAAGCCGCCGGCGCGAGGGAGCGCATCCCAAACGAGCAGTCCGATCCCGAAAAGGACGACGTAGTAAACGACGACCTTGGTGAGGGCCTTCGCTATGGGTGCGCTGTGTGGCCGGGGAGTGTCAGCCGCCATTAGACGGTCTCCGGTTGTTGCGCTCGAATATCGTCTCACCCGGCGGTTCACGCCATAGTTTTCGCCGCTACCGCTCTGCTGCTATGATTGGCACATGAAACAACTGGCTCGCGCGCTCCTTCTCATCGTCTGCTCGGCGTTCCAGGGGGGCTGCCAGTCGTCGGCGGCGTTGGGCGCCAGCCACGACGGAGTCGCGCCGGCAGGGCCCACGACGCCAGCGGCGCGTCCACCGTCACTGATTGTGCTGATCACGATCGACCAGTTTCGGGGCGACTATCTGGATCGATTCGGGGCTCAGCTTCACAGCGGACTGGCGAGAATCAGCCGCAGCGGCGCGTGGTTCACGAACGCGCACCACGATCATGCCATCACAGAGACCGCCCCGGGTCATGCGACGCTTCTCTCCGGACGCTTTCCCCGCGCAACAGGAATAACGGCCAACTGGGTCGGTGTCGCTGATGACAGCGCGCCGTTGCTGGGTGAGCCACAGGAAATCGGAGCCTCGCCCCGAAGGTTCCAGGGCACCACGCTCGTCGATTGGCTGCGCGCTAAGCACCCGCGCTCACGAACGCTGTCGGTCTCGATGAAGGATCGCGGAGCAATTCTGCCCGTTGGGCGCTCGCGCGCGGAAGTCTACTGGTACGCTCCCGACGGCCGATTCACGACGAGTCGTTATTATCGCGACTCACTCCCGGACTGGGTGAATCAATTCAACGCCCGGAAAATTCCACAGAACTTCGCCGGAAAATCGTGGACCCTCCTGTTGCCCGATACCGCCTATCACGAGCCGGACGCCGTGAGCATCGAGATGGCAGGACAGAATTTCGTCTTCCCGCACGCCATGCCTGCCGATAGCGCCGAGACGGCGAGCCTGATCCGTGTCACTCCCTGGATGGACGAGATCACCCTCGCCTTTGCACTCGACGGACTGCGGGCGCTCTCGCTTGGTACAGCCTCACGGACCGACGTGCTGGCGATCTCGCTCTCCGCGACGGATCTCATCGGCCACGGCTACGGACCAGACTCGAGAGAGATGCACGACAACGTCCTGCGCCTCGATCGCAGCATTGGTGTCTTTCTCGACTCATTGTTCAAGCTGCGGGATTCGACGCAGGTGGCGATCGTCCTGACCGCTGACCACGGGATCGGCACCATCCCGGAGCTCGCGCCGAAAACGATGAAGCCCACTCCGGTGCGCGTCGACGCGACGGCATTGGCTGACGGACTCAGGATGTTGGTCGCCGCGGCAAACATCGACACCAGTCTCGTCGATCTGGATCGGCAGATCGTTCTCGCAGATCGGCCTGCGCTACAGAGCCGCCGGCCCGCGCTCGACAGTGTGCTCACTCTTTTCGCGCTGCAGCTGCGAACGCTGCCTGGCATCGCCCGTGTCGACCGGTTTCAGGATCTCCTGCGTGGAGATACCATCAACGACGCCGTGACCCGTCGCTGGGTTCACCAACTTCCGGCGACCAGCAACACGGAGATGGTCATCACTCTCACGCCGTTGAGCATTTTCGCCGGCCTCGTGGCTACGCACGGCGCCCCATACGATTACGATACCCACGTGCCGCTCATCTTCTACGGCACGTGGTTCACACCTGGTCGTTATTCAGACTTCGTGCGCACCGTCGACCTGGCACCCACGCTCGCTCAGATCGCTGGGGTGAAGCCAGGCGAGCGGATCGACGGCCTAGTACTTCGTCGAGCGCTCAAGTAATCGGATGCTCGACAAAAATCGGGCGCGCGTATCGCTGTAGCATCGCCGCCGTATTCTGCGACGGCGAAAAAGTATTGGGTCCGACGATCACGATCAGCCCACCGCGCTTTGCGAACTGATCGCGTGCAAGAATCCCCTTCACGAGTGGAACGACGAGAAAGCTGTCGCCTCCCCTGGTGGCACTCAGATCGAGTACCAGCCGTGTTGCCCCAGCGGCATCGGCGCTGTCGAAAACACGCTGCACGAATTCGCTCACCGATTCCGCTCCTTGCGCTCGCACTCGAGTGAACTGGACGTGGACCGTACGATTCGCGGGCGAGATCGAAAATGAAAAGTTGCTCTCGATCCCATTGATGACGTCCGCGTGCCGCTCAGTAATTCCAACCGACGAGTCGGCCGCGCACGCCAGGAATAGAGCGGCAGTTGCGACCAGCCACGCGGTACGTCGGCCCGAAACAACTCGCGTACGCTTAGGAATGTTGTGCTTCAACATAGCCGATCTCACGGGAATGGACGTGGGCGCGGCCATGGCCAGGGCCATGGGTCGAAGGAATGCGCGCCGGCGATTCCGCGCACTGCTGCCTCGCGAATCTGTGGGTCGCTCGAGCTGAGTAGCTGCGTCAGAGTTTCCTGCGAGCTTTCCCCCGATTTCATCAAGGCGCGGATCAAGGCGCGCCGAACCCGGTCGTTCTTCTCGACTTTCAGAGCGTCACGAATCGCGGAGAGAGCGTTTGAATCCTCGAGCTGTCCCAGCGCCCACGCCGCTTTCAGCCGCACGTCGGTATTCTCATCGGTCAGCAGACGCAGCAGTCCCGCCGGTGCGCGCGTGCCTTCTTCATCGATCTGACCGATCGCCCAGGCGGCGGTGCCTCGAACATTCGGGTTCCGATCGCCAGTCGCTGCGGCAAGAATGTCCATCGATGAGCGATCTTCGATGTTACCGATCGCCCAGACCGCCGTTTCACGAACTCGCTCCTCTGAGTCGCCCCGGATCGCCGCGCCAAGCGCCGCAATACCGCGCTTGTCTTCGATGTTGCCGAGCGCCCACGCGCTCATCTCGCGCACACGTCCATCGGAGTCGTGTCCGAGGGCGTCGATCAACGCCGGAACTCCGTCGCGCGCCTCCAGGTTGCCGAGCGCCCAGGCGGCGACCCTGCGCACGTTGGCGGAATTGTCCTGGCGCAGCACGCGAATGAGGGCCGGCACCGAGCTGACCGAATCCATCCGTCCAGCTGCCGACACCGCCGCCAGTCGGACCTTCTCGGCGTCGTCTCCAAACAGGCCAACCAGCGATTGCAGCGCGCGACCATTCTCGATGCGACCGAGCGCCCACGCCGAGTTCGCTCGTACGTCGACCGACGCGTCACGGAGAGCGCGAATGAGTGGATCGACACCGTTCTGTGCTTCGACGAGCCCGAGTCCGAGCGCGGCGACCGACCGCAGGCCAGCATCGTTTGACCCGAGACGCGTGATGAGATCCGCTCCGACTACTTCCGCTTTCTGGGTCCCGATCAGGCGGACGGACAGCTCGCGGACGCAGGCATCGTCGGCGGAAAGACCGGCGAGTAAGAGTTGGATGTCAGCGGCGGGCAGCGACTGTGAATCGAAATCGTCGTTGTTAGTCGTTGCCTTGGCGAACGAGAGTGGTGTCGCCGGTGCGTCGTTCCAGTCGCCCCATCCCCAGTTACGGATTGCATTCGCCGCCAGCGAACAGACCATTGGTGGCGCTCCCTTCGCGGCGGTGAGAAGCGCTCCAACATCGATTGGCAGGCCGCGGTTGCGGCCCTGGTCGAAATCGACGTTGTTGGAAGCGCGCATGGTCGCAACAGCCGGACCTCCGCTCAGTGAGGAGAACGCAAAAGTTGCGATCGCCAGCCCCAGTACTCGCTGCATGATTGCTCCGTTCATCGTGCCCGCCTTTCGGTGCGGGGTAGGTTGAAAAATCAGCACTAACTCTCAAAAGAGAGGGCGCCGTGTCTCAGCGCCCTCTCCGAACAACTAGTTCGGGTAGGGTCGCGGCTGCGGCCATGGTCGAGGCCATGGACCCGTCGCGTTTCCACCCGCCAATGCACGAACGGCGATGTTTCTGATCTCTGGGTCCTTCGACTCGAGCAGACCCTTGAGAGCGTCGACGGATTTCTCGCCGACTGCGGCCAGCGCCCGGATGTATGCGATCTGCAGCTCCTTGCTCTGCTCGCGTTTCAGCGCCGCTTCGAGGCCGGAAATCGCAGCCGGGTCTTCGATCTGGAACAGCGCCCAGGCAGTGACCTCTCGCATCTCCGGATCCTTGTCGTTCAACTGTGCGATGAGTTGAGGGGGTGCCTGTTTGAGATCCGTATTGCCCAGTGCCCACGCAGCGCGTTTTCGGATTTCGGGACTGGGGTCGGACAATGCCGCGGCAAGCGCGTCTGCCGACGACCTGTCGCCGATGTTGCCGAGTGACCAAACCGCGGTCTCCCTGACTTCCTTGTCTGAGTCAGCGCGCAAAGCCGCAATCAGTGCTTCAATCGCGACCCCCGAATGCTCGGCGTCGGACAGCGACCACGCTGCCATCTCACGCACGCTGGCATCGCGATCGCGTCGCAGCGCGTTGGCAAGTGCTTCGGCGGCAACCTGCCGGTCTGCGTACTCGCTCAGTCCCCACGCCGCGATGCGGCGGAGGCTGGCGCTGGTGTCACTCGCCAGAATCCGAGCAAGCAATGTCGGCCGCTCGTCGGTGTCCTTGCTCGCGCCTTGTTTGCTGCCAAGGGCCTCCAGCAGTGCGGCCTTGCTGATGCTTATGCCCGCACTCATCCCGGCGGCCATTCCGGCGCTCATTCCGGTCCGGATGGACTCCCGCACGCCGTTGTCTATTGTTTGCTGCGTCTGCGTCGTAATCGTTTGCTGAGTCGAAGACGTTACTGCTGATAGAGTCTCGTGCGTCTTCGATCCGCCAAGGATCTCGCGCGAATCGGGATAACCTTTCTCGTCGCGCGTCTTCTGTGCGTTGGCAAGCTGCAGATCTCCATCGGTTGATGCCGGAGTGACTGCGACAGACTTAGCGGCGCGTGGCGCCGGAGCGGCTGCACCGACCAGTATCGAGATCAGAGCCAGCGATCCAATGAGGGTCGCAGACTGCTTGCGGCTGGGACTCGAATGACGCAGATCCGGATCGAGGATCGCCAGCATGCGTCCCTCGAACTCTTTGCGACGCGCCATAGCCAGTGCTACCGAAGGCGTCGCGTCGCGCTTCACGCTGGTGACGATGTCCAACAGGTGCTCGGCGTAGTCAGCCGCGCGTGCGCCACATGCGAGCGCCAGATCGTCGCAGGCTCGCTCGCTCTCGGAACGCAGCTGCTTGGCAGCTTTCCATACGAGCGGGTGGAACCAATACACTGCACAGGCCAGACGGCCGAGGGTGTGGCCAACGAGATCGTGCCGACGCACATGTGCAAGCTCGTGCAGGAGCACTGCCCGGCGGCGGTCGAGCGACCATCCGTCACATTCGGCCGGCAGAACGATTGTCGGGGAGAAAACTCCGCAGGCGAAGGGCATCTTCGCGTCTTCGCTGCGCAGCAACCGCGGCGGCTCCTCGAGCGACAGCCGGTCAGAGACTTCCCACAGCGGAGTAAGCCAGTCCTCGCTGTCGAGCGGACGCGCGCGATTGACGATGCGCTTCACCAGAATCGCGGCGTAGCCGAGTGAGACGGCGATTGCCAGCACCACGACGGCCCAAAGCAAAACGATGAACGAGATTCCGCTGAGCAGCGGTGAGCTCGCGATCTTGCTCTCCAGCGAAGCGGATGAAGCACGATCGTTCGTCGCGACCGGAGCCCGCTCGGGTTTCTTGCTGTCAAACGTCGGGCCCGCTGTCGGCGCGTTGCCCTCGATCGTGGGCGTCCTCGGAGCTTCCGCGGCGGTGGCCGGCAGAATTCTCAGCGGAAGCGGACCCCAGGCGGTGAGCGCGGGAACCAGCAACAGGGTGGCGAGAGTGACGAGCCAAACGAGGTGGCGCGCGCCGGCGGAGGCTCGCTGCATCGATAGCGTGATGCCGATCGCCACCAGCAGAATCAGCGTTGCCTTCACGAGTAACATCAGCATCGCTACACCCGAGCTGCTGAGCGCAAAGCTGGAGAAGATGTTCGAGATCATTGGCTTTATCTCCCGCTCTGGCGAGCGCGGCGGATGCTGTTGCGCAGACGCTTGATCTCAGCGTCGTTCAAATCAACGTCGGACATGCGAAGAAGCGCTGTAACTGCCTGCTCCGGCGAATCACCGAAGTAGGTCCTGACGACGTGCGCCAGAACATCTTCGCGCGCGGTCTCGGTCGGCTTGGCCGGATAGTATATGTAGCGCGGGCCGTCTTCCCGGTGCTTGATCAGCTCCTTCTCGCCGAGAATGCGGAGGACCGACCGCACCGCAGAGTAGGTCGGCGGGTCGGGGAGGTCGGCCATGATCTCGGCCACGGTGGCACCGGAGCGCCGGTGAAGGATGTCCATCACTTGTCTCTCCCTACGGGAGAGGGCGGCGGGGGATTGGTCGGAGGTTTTCGTCATCAGCGTAGCAGCCATGGGAAATCGCCTGGGACTAAGGCAGTCCGGGTCGGTGTATGTTGAAAAATCAACTGTGCTGAATTTTCAACAGGGTCGAGCGTTTGTCAAGACGCAGTTTTTTTGGCTTCCCTGTTCGATCGTGGACGCGTTTAACCTGGCGCTTAGAAGCCGGGTAGCTCTGGCCGGAACTCCCGCTCCAGCTTGGCGTAATCTTCAGCGCGCGCGAGGGAGCCCTGGAGGTAGACTCTGCTCAGTCCCTGCGCCCAGTACTCGAGGTCGGTCCGGTTCGGCTGAGTAGTCTCCCGCGCCGAGGAAATGGTAGGGCCTGATGCATCCAACGGCTCGAACTCAACCCACCCTTCCCACAAACCATCTTCCTCTCTCTGCCGCCCAACGGCCTCGGCGAAGTACATCGCGCCGTGCTGGTTCATGATCGGCTCGTCGAACTTTACGAGGACTTCCGACATCGTACTCCTCCCCGGCGTCAGGTTACAAAGAAGAACCGGCAAGCGACATGCCCCCTTTCTGTAGCGAATAGCGGGCCTGACGGCTTTCGCTCAGGCTGACTATATCATAAGCGGCCCAACAAGGAGTTGCGATGGATCCCAAGCGCACTGCCGTCGTTCTAATCGAGTACCAGAACGATTTCACTTCGGAAGGCGGAACGCTCCACGACGCCGTAAAGCCAGTGATGAATTCGACCAACATGCTGGCCAATACACTGGAGACCGTAAAGAAGGCGCGAGAGCTGGGCGCGACAATCGTGCACGCGCCGATCACTTTCACCGACGACTACCACGAGCTGACGCCCGAGCCGTACGGCATTCTCAAAGGCGTCGTCGACTCGAAATCGTTCCGCAAAGGCAGCTGGGGATCGGAAATCGTCGAGGAGCTCAAGCCCCAGCCGCAGGACATCGTCGTCGAGGGCAAGCGAGGGCTCGACGGATTCGCCAGCACAAATCTCGACTTCGTGCTGCGTAGCCGCGGCATCACCAACATCGCCCTCGGCGGATTTCTCACCAATTGCTGCGTCGAATCGACGATGCGCACGGGTTACGAGAAGGGCTACAACGTGATCACGCTCAAGGATTGCACCGCGACTCTGAGCGAGGAGGAGCAGCGCCTCGCGATCGAGAAGAACTATCCCATGTTCTCGCGGCCGATGGATCACAAGGAGTTCATCGCCGAGCTGGGCGGAAAGGAGACGGCGGCCGGTGCGCAGGTCGGTCGCGGCTATACAACCGAGAAGACCGGTCCCGAGACTGAAATGACCGCCTAGCCACGGAGGCAGGATGTTCATTCGAAAAGCTTTGATCTCGTCTGCCGCAGGAATTCTTGCCGCGAGCTCGATGGCACTGGCTCAAGGCCCACCGAATCCTCAGGTCTTGATCGCCGCGCAACGCGAGGGAATGGCACCGCTCTCGTACATGGACGGCGTTTGGAGGGGCCCCGCGACGACCACACTACCTTCGGGCGAAGTCCACACCATCACACAAACAGAGCGGATCGGGCCGTTCCTTGATGGCTCGGTGAAAGTGATCGAGGGTCGCGGTTACGAACCGGACGGGCGAGTCGGCTTCAACGCTCTGGGAGTGATCTCTTACGATCCAGCAAGCAAGGCATACACGCTCCGTTCGTACGCCATGGGATTCAACGGCGATTTCGTGCTCAAGCCTACGGCTGATGGCTATGTCTGGGAGATACCGGCAGGTCCGGCTACGATCCGATACACTGCGGTCATCAAAGACGGCAAATGGCGCGAGGTTGGTGACCGGATTGTGCCCGGGCGTGATCCCATTCGCTTCTTCGAGATGAATCTCGTACGGGTCGGCAACACCGACTGGCCTGGCGGCGGCGCAATCAGCCCGAAACAGTGACTGCGGACTACGTTCGGAGTCCGCGGGGATCAGGTTTTACCGTGAACGGTTGGGTGAAAACCTTGCCGTTCACGGTCAGGCGAGCGGTGAAGTTTCCAACGTAACGAGCATCGGGCGGACCGCCTTCGTCCGTTGGCGGCGCACCGCGGGGACGTTCGCGCAACGCATTCCAAACGACGCGATGCATTCCACCAGTCGTCGCGAGCGGTTGTGGTACTGCTTGCCAGAGTGGAGAAACGCGCGCCAATCCTGCCGGCGGACCGCCTGCTGCCTGGGCGCGACCTGTTGGACGCTGCGCGTTTGGATCGCTGGAAAATGTGCGAATCACAGCGCCGCTCGCGTCTAGTATGTCGATCGTGACCGGCCCATTGGCGTTTCGCTTCAGGTAGTAGTCGATCACCGCGCCGCTCGGCGGATTCTCGGCCTCCGGCTCATCCTTCTGGAGCGGTGTCCCGTTGTCAGTTCCCTCTATATAGTTGACGGCGTCCGCGGGCTTGAAGAGATACCCATCGTCGCGTGAAACCGCATCACTCAATTGACGCAGCGGACTGATGTCGTCGATGATCCAGAAGCCACGGCCGTGCGTGGCGACGATGAGATCGTTGCCGTAGAACTCGAAGTCTCGCATCGACGTCACCGGCATGTTCAGCTGCAAGGGCTGCCAGTTGTCGCCATCGTCGAACGAGACGTGAATCCCCCGCTCAGTTCCGGCGACGAGTAGACCTCGGCGGACAGGATCTTCTTTCACCACGTGAACGTATACGCCGGCGGGGAGTCCCTTGGTGATTCTCTGCCAGGTCTTCCCCATGTCGCGGGTGCGATAGACGTAAGGATCGAAATCCTGGAGCTGGTGACGATCGACGCTGGCGTAGGCGGTATTCACATCGAAGTGCGATGCCTCGATCATCGTCACTCTGCTCCACGGCGCGATTGCGCTCGGCGTCAGATTCTGCCAGCTCTGGCCATCGTTGGAGGTGAGATGTATCAGGCCGTCGTCGGTTCCGACCCATACGAGTCCGACGCGTAAGGGCGACGGCGCAATCGTATAGACCACCCCGCGCTTACCATTGCGATCGGTCGCCGTCGCTGCTGTCGCGTCCAACGTCGGCGGCACGACGATCTCTGTGCGCGTGAGGTCAGGACTGATAGGGGTCCAGGTCTTCGCGCCGTCGGTGGTGCGAAACACGAATTGGTTCGCGTAATAGAGCGATTTCTTGTCTGCTCTCGAGAACACCAGCGGCTGCGTCCAATCACCGCGCGCCGGTTCCGGAGAGCTCGGCCGAGTAGTCCCCTCGATAGGAGTGTTGCTCTCCAGATTCCAACGCTGTCCATCGCCGCCGTAGACGACGCCGGGATTGAGCGGATCTCCAGCGGTGTAGCCGCTCTCACCGCCCGGCGCGATCGGCTCCCAGTCGTGCATCGATATCTCGGCAAACTTTCCGCGCGAGCGTACTGC
>DASXSL010000005.1:0-27063 GCA_036506035.1 Gemmatimonadaceae bacterium
TTGCGAGCACGGGATGTGCGACATGTGCGAGTTTCGATACCAGCTTCACGTGTCCACGCAGAGGCAAATGTGCTGAAGAGTATTCAGAGGTGTGGGGCGGCGGCGAGATTGGTTTGGTGCTGCTGGTCGTTGCTACTCACCGGAATGGGATGCAACCGCAGCCGAGACTCGAAGGCGGATAGCGCGACCGCGCAGAGTGCCCAAACCACCAACGGCGATTCCTTGATCACGGTTAGAGGCAGCGTTGTAAGCGCCTCGGCAAATCAGCTCGTCGTCAAGTCGGACACCGGCAGCGTCTCAGTGACAATGACGCAGCCGTTTCGCCTATACACGCGGGTACCAAGTGATCTTTCACATGTCAAGGAAGGTGTCTTCATCGGCGTGACGACCGTCAAGCAACCCGATGGCTCGGAACGCGCGACCGAGATTCACATTTTCCCGGAGGAGTTGAGAGGAACGGGCGAGGGCAGCCGCATGATGGCGCCCAACGCTGGTGCCGCTTCAAGCAGGATGACTAACGGCAACGTTTCGGGCTCGCGTATGACGAATGGAACTGCATCGCAATCGCGCATGTCGAATGGCAGCGTCAGCAGCACCAATGGATCGAGCCTCGTCGTCCAGTATGCCGGCGGTTCTCAGAACGTGACGGTCCCGCCCAACACGCCGGTAACTGAATTGAAGGCTGCCTCCAGAAGCGTCGCTACTGGCGACCGGGTAGCGGTGTTGGCCAGAAAACGTTCGGACGGTTCACTCAGGGCGGACAAGGCGATATCGACTGCGCAGTAAAACCCCGTTCGACAAAATGAGGAAAAAGAAAAGGTCGCTCTCTGGTGGAGCGACCTTTGCCTTCTCGAGCTGGTCGAAAGCTTAGTGCAGCGTTACCGCAAGCCCGACCTGTCCGACGTTAGCATTGGTGTTCGAGTTCCTCATCGCGTAGGCATTCCAGTACGGAGTGATGCTCGTGTTTCTGGCGACACGAATGTCATACCCGATTCCGAGAATCGCTCCGCCGCCTGACTCGGTCGCGCTGATGCTGCCGGCACTGGCTCTGACCTCGCCAATTCCGATGCCACCGGTGAGAAAGAAATTACCGGTACTCGATGGATAGAACCGGACGCGAGCATCGACTTCGTCGACGGTCAGTCTCGCACCTTGGTCGGTCTTCGTCCAACCAGACGTGCCCACGCCGATCAGCCATCTCGGCGAAATGGTGCCGCCAAGTGACAGTCCACCACTGATACCGCCCTCGCGCGAGCCACAATTGTCGCAGCCCAGCGAGCCATACCCGAGCCCGCCGCTGATCCAAAAGCCCTGGCGAGCTTGTGCATGCTGAGCCTGTGCGATTCCAGCGACGGAAACCGACCCGAGCGCGCACACCGCAACCAACTGTACAACCTTCTTCAGAATCATCGACCCGCATCTCCTGTAAGATTTTCGCGAGATCCGAAGGGGTGGATCGCGGTAGCGTTCCAGTGGTCTCGCTGCGACATGGACGGGCAATCATACGGGAAGCAACTCATGTCTGAGCTTTCCAGCCCCCATAAACGAAAAAGACTGACGCGCGATCGTCAGCCTCCTCGTTATGTCCTTCTCGGGTGACGCGCCCGTCGTCGACCGCGCCACCGAAACATTTATTGCCGCTTGCCTATGCTATTCCTGCCTCGAGAACTGGAAGCCGATCTGCATGACATCAACAATCGGCTTTGAGTCGGGTCCGCCCGTGCGAGCCGGCTCGAAGCGCATACCAGGAATGACCTTGCGCACTGCCTCGGTCAAAAGCGGATTAGGAGAGTTCACGACCACGAACGTGGCCATCACCGGACGACCATTGGTGTCGACGTTGAACCGAACTCGAACTTCGCCCTCCACATCGGTCACCTGGTTGGGGACGCGCGGCGTCGGTAGGTCGCCGATCAACCGAGCTCGCACCGGTGCGCCGGATTGGTCGTTGTCGCCGAATGTCGAGCGGCCCGTCGTAAGCGGGTTGGGAGGCGCCGTCAGAACTGGATCGCCGACACGGGTGGATACGCTCCCTGCCTTCGACGCGGCTGAATCAAGACGCGAAAGTGCTGCCGTGGATAGTGTCGGGATCGCGAACTTCGTCTCAGCCTTTTTCTCGGGAGTCTTCTTCGACGGAACAGGTCTTTCTTCAACGAGGCGAGGCCGCGTCGGGACAGCCTTCACGCTGGGGCCAGCTCCTCCAGGCGCAGGCGGGTTCGCCTCGCTCGACGTCACAATGCTTGTCGGCACGACGGGCGCGGTGACTGCCGGTGACTCGGCCGAAGACGAAACGAAGGCGGTGCCCTGATCGCTTTCTCCGAAGGCGTGCGGACCACCGACAATCGCTACCAGCAACAACGACATCAAGACGACAGCGCCGCCGACGATGACCGGTTGCGCCTTGACGAAGGCCAGCGCGGCAGTCAGGAGCTGCGCAGTGCGCTCGGCAAACCCGCCGGCGTCGTCCTCTCTCTCTAGTTCTTCGCGCAGGTCCTCCAGTGTATCCAGGAACGTCGGCCGCTCAGAAAAGGAAGCGGTTGCGGGCGCGCCTGCTTCAAACAGTGGCGAACCGTCTTCGTTCTTGGCTGCGACCAGCGGCATTGGCGGGGGGTCGGCGGCTGGGGCCTGCTCCACGAACGCCCCGCGAACGACGACTGACGGCTTTCTTGGAGTCGAGACTTTCTCTCGCGGCGCCGGTGCAAGAGTCTTCAGGGCAACGGATTCACTGGAGATCAGTCGAAGTCTCTCGTGTGTGCTCGACTCTGCGCCGGTGCCAGGATCGAGGGAGTCTTCCGATGACGCCTGTAGCTGTAGATCCGCTATCCGCTCTCGCGATAAACGAAGACTCGGATGTTCGCCGCCAAGGGTTCGCTCACGAATGGCAAGAGCGCGTTGGAATGTGCTGAGGGCTTCCTCGATCTTGCCGCGTGCCGCGCAGGTGTCACCGAGGCGCTCGAGTGCAGTTGCGATGGCGAAGTGATTCGGCGCCAGCGTTCGCTCTCGAATCTCGAGTACGCGACGCCAGAGTTGTTCTGCCGATTCATGGCGCCCCAAAGCCTGACGCACGTTGGCGAGACTGGCGAGCACGGTGGCGACTTCCGGGTGGTCTTCGCCCTTGCCCCGCTTTAGTTCGAGTAGACGCAGCAGAAGCGGCTCAACTGCAGCGAATGCCGATCTACGCAGGTATAGCCGGGTGAGATCCGTCAGCAGCAGCATCAGATCCGGGTGGTCCGGCCCGAGGGTCCGATCGGCTATTTCTAGGGCCTTACGGAGGATCTCTTCCGCTTGGGTGTCATCGCCAGCTTCTTGTTTTTGGGTACCGAGCCTAAGCAAGGAGTTCAGCTCGGACTGTTGGTTCGCCATTGGGTCAGGTGGCGGAACTGGGCGCGGCATTCGATCAGCCGTGCCGCGGTTTCCACCGGCGAAGGGGCTGTACTCAGGCGAATCCATGTTGCGCTCGAACCCAGTTCCGGCGTCGGCCATACGGGAGCCTCCCCGGTCATATTTTCATGGTCGGGGCAAGCTGCCCTCGCACCAAATGGCGCGCAACCGGCGGCGTGCCGTGGGGAGCAGGGGCAAGTCGAGGACCAAATGTAGTCCCCGCGATAAGCAGGTCAGCGTACCTTAGAGGTGTGTCATGGACGCAACACTGCTCACGACCGTTGCGTCGATGCAACAGTCTCCTCTAAACAGGTGGTTGACTGGACCTAACCCTTTTCAGGCCGCGCTATTGGGGGCGTCGGCCGGCGTCCGGGGTAGCGCGCTTTGCCCGGGAGGTGGGCACCTCATCCTCGTCGCTTGGGTCCCACGTCGGTCCGCACTTCAAGACCCTCTTTGCGATCCGGCACCATTCGGCAACCTGGCTATCGTTGGCACTCATCCAGTTGACGGGTACAGGGGCGAGCCGCCGCTTCTCACCATTGCTGGCAAAGCAGAGCCAGCCATTGCTGTATTCTGAAGCGACCGCTCCGCGCGTCCCAGTCTGGGTCCGGCGATCTCCAAGGACACGCTGCTCGATCAGGAAGACTGCGTTCTCGACCGGAGAGCGGCGCTCCATTTTCCGCCTCTCGATGGACGATGGATGTACCATCCAGACTTCCCAGAGTCGCCCACGGGCGTCGAGGAATGTGCGGTAACCGGAGTTTCTGGAGGTCTGAGTTTGCACGGTAAAATCGGTGAGAGGCTTGCCTCACTAACGGCAAAACATAAACCACTTATGAGGCCGTAAATAGCGGCTCAACGCCGCGATTTTTGGCCGCGGCCACCGCCAGGGACCCTGGCGTCGACGAGACTCGTTTCACCCGGACGTTTTGATTCCCAGGACACGCTCAACGAGCCGTCGTTCTCCAAAACGACGGCGTCTACGTCCTCCACCCTCGTTATCCCCTTTTCACGGATGGCGGCACGCACCTCGCCTTCCGTGATGCGCTCTCTCTTCAGCGCCCGCGGTATGAACTTGCCGTGAGAGAAAAGAAGTGTCGGGTAACCGTTGATGATTCTGTCGGCGAGATCAGACCGTGCCGCGATCTCGGCGAGAAGCACCTGGATCGCAATCAAAGCCGCCAGCGCGAAAAAGCCCTCGAGCAGAGTCACATCCTTTTCGATGATCGTCGCGGCGAACACCGATCCCACGGCGACGACGAAAACGAAGTCGAAGACGTTGAGCTTCGACAGAGTGCGCTTGCCAGACAGGCGCAGCATCACGAACAGGGAAGTGAAGCCCATCACAGAAAGCGTGACGGTTCTTCCAATGTTGTACCATCCGCCAAAAAAGAACGGAGCGTGTTCTTTCGTCTCTTGCAGCAGGAACATTCCAGAACCTTGATGAGTCCGCAGGGGTAGACAACCGCAGGGATTGCGCCGCGCTGGGTATATTTGGAGACCGATGAACAGGCTCGCATATCTGCTTTTGCCGCTTCTTGCGGCGAGCGGTACCACGCTGCACAACAGCGCTCATAGCGCGACGGACGCGGCGTGGGCTGCTGTTCCTGCCCGAGATGCTATCTCACTGCGACCAGTGCGTTGGAGCGTGATTGGCGGTAGCAGCGCGCGCGAAGTTGTCTCAGGCCGCACCGTGCCGATAACTCTTCAGGCCGATATCGCCAAAGGCTGGCACATCTATTCGCTGACACAAAAGTCGGGCGGCCCGATTCCGCTACGACTGCAGCTGCTCGGTGCCGCAGACGTGCTGGTGCGAGGCGTCGTCAAGGCACCGAAACCCGAGCGGCAGTTCGACAAGAACTTCGGAATCGAGACGGAGCTTTATTCCGGCAGCCCACGGTTCACCATTCCAATCGGTGTACCAGGTCGATCGCTGAGCGGAATTCGCAAATTTCAGATCGGCGCTCGCTATCAGGTTTGCAGCGACAAAGTTTGTTTGCCTCCACGCACCGATAGCCTGAACGTGGCGATCCGCATCGTCGGCAGAAAGTGAGCTCCGCTTTTCTCTGGCTTGCCGCCAGCACCGGTCTGATTTCGCTGCTGACGCCGTGCGTATTCCCAATGGTTCCGGTGACAATCGCTTACTTCTCGAGCCCCGAGCATCGCCGGGCGTCGGGAATGCACGGCGCGATTCTGTTCGGGTTTGGGATCATCAGCACCTTCACGATACTCGGGCTCGTCCTCGCCGCGGTTTTTGGCGCAGCCGGTCTCAATCGATTTGCCGCTGACCCATCGGTGAACATCGCGCTCGCGGTCCTGTTTCTACTGTTCGCCGCAAATCTGTTCGGCTGGTTTGAGCTCGCTCTACCCTGGCGAGTTCTGACGGTGGCTGACCGCACTGCCCGCGCACCAACGCAGGGCAGCTCGCTCGGCGCGCTGATCATGGGCGCGACATTCACATTGACTTCGGTGACGTGTACGGCGCCGTTCGTCGGCACGCTCCTCGTCCTGGCAGCGCAGGGATCATGGGTCACGCCGATCGCCGGCATGATTGTCTATTCCACAGCGTTCGCGGCTCCGTTCGTGCTGCTGGCGCTGTCACCGCGCTTGCTGTCGCGGCTGCCGCGGTCGGGCGAGTGGATTCATTCGCTGCGGGTATTGATCGGGCTGCTTGAGGTCGGTGCAGCGATCAAGTTCGTTTCGAATGCAGACTTGGTGTTGCGCTGGGGGATCTTCACCCGTGAAGTAGTTCTGTTCGCCTGGATGCTGCTTGCCCTCACCGCTGTTGGATATCTGGTTAGCGGCGGTATTCGGAGATTCCAGCGGCGCGAGCCCGCTTTTGGAAGTGCCATCGGAGCTGTGATCGCTCTATTGCTCGCGATCTGGCTGGCCAGCGGTCTTGACGGGAAAACATTGCCTCAGGTCGAAGCATTCCTGCCGCCGCGAGTACCGGTCCCCGTGACCCCCGGTGTCGCTTCAAATTCCGAGTGGATCCTCAACGACTACGACGCTGCGCTCAGTGCCGCGCGCACGTCGGGGAAGTTGGTGTTCGTTGATTTCACCGGCTATACGTGCACCAATTGTCGCTGGATGGAAGCCAACATTTTCAATCGCCCGGATGTTGGCGCTCAGCTTGGACAGTTCGTGCTGGCCCGGCTTTATACCGACGGAGAAGGCGAGATCTACGCGCGACAGCAGGCGTTGCAGGAAAAGACGTTCGGGACGGTTGCCCTGCCGCTTTATGCCGTCGTCGACAGTGAGGGAAAAGTTCGCGGCACATTCACTGGCCTCACTCGCGATCCCGCCGAATTCATTGCGTTTCTACGCCGAGCTTCACTCGGCGCATAATCGCAGATAGGCGCTACGCCTTCCTGGGCGGTGGAGCAACGCCCACTTTCTCGGCGCGCTCCAGAACTTCTTCCGCCGTAGTGACCGGTTCGTGGTGTGTTGCTCTTTCCGCCTCGATTGTCTTTGCTACTGCTTCGGTCTCCTTGTCCTTCTTGCCACGGCGGAAAATGAATTCCGGGGCGAGCGCTACTCCGAGGAACGTCAGCGGCAGAATCTGCAGCGTCTGGATGAGCAACGAGACGGCGATTGCGTCGTTGCGCGAAACGCCGAACTGCTCGGCCATCAGGGCAAAAACAAACTGGAAAAAGCCGACGTTGCCTGGGGTGGCGCGGATGATTAGTCCAACGTTGATGCCGAGCAAGCAGGCGAGACTTCCACCCAGTGGAAGGTCTACGTGAGCCGCCGCAGCGGCGAGCTCGAACGTCCACAACTGACACGCCCAGGACGCGAGTGACAGGACAATTGCTCCAAGGAACCGCGGTGCCGTCGCCAGTCTGCCGGCCGTCTGACCGAAGCTGGCGAAGTATGCGCGAAATTTTCCCATGAACGTGCGGGGCTTGGCGCGTCGCTCGGGAACGTGCTCCGGTTTCATTCGCCGAGTGGCATAAACGAAAAACGCAAGCAGCGCGACGATCACGACCAGCAAAATCTCCGCCGGCACCTTCCAGCGCTCGAACTGCGGCGGCAGCTGGAACGCGATGACCCCGAACACCAGCAGGATCACGAAGCCAATCGGATCGAAGAGTCTTTCCAGCGCCATCGATGCCAGGACCGTCGAGCTCGGTACTCCGCTCACCCGCGAGACGAATACGACGCGAGCGGCGTCGCCCCCGCTCGCTACCAGCACATTGTTGAGGCCGGCACCGGCGATGCTGGCACGAATCGCCAGTGGGAGAGAGGTGATCCCGATCGGGCGCAGGAAAAGCCACCAGCGAACGCCCTTGATCAGGACCGAGAGAATGTTCACCCCGATAGCAGCGGCGAGCAGAGGCAGCGATGCGTGACGCATCGAGCTCCATGCTGCGTGCCAATCGATTGTACGGGCGAAGAGAATGAGGAAGAGGAGAATCGCGGCCGAGAGGGCCCAGCGAATCCCTTTCTTCAGCTTAGGACTCATTCAGTCGGCAGAGTCGCGAACTCGTAGCCCCGTTCTTTCAGTCCGTCGATGATTTGTGGCAGCGCGGCAGCGGTCTGCATCCGGTCGCCGTCCGGGTTGTAGCCATCTCCATCGTGCAAGAGCACTATCGATCCCGGAGCGACCCCTTCAAGCGTACGGCGGACGATCTCTTCGATACCCGGGCGATCGCTGTCCCAGACGCCGAGCGACCAGCCGACTGTTCTTTCACCGTAGGATCTGGCAATTGGGGTGGTCCACGGACTCCGGAATCCATGCGGCGCGCGGAAGTAGCGAGGTGTCGGACCACCGGCGCGTTTGATTGCTCTCATTCCCAGCCGGATGTCGCGGCTCACGTAGAACGGACTCTTGAATTGCTGCTTGCGGTGGAAGTAGCCGTGATTTCCAATCTGGTGGCCTTCGTGCGAAATCCTCCGCACCAGCTCGGGCCAGCGCTCGGCGTGACTGCCAAGCACGAAGAAAGTGGCGCGCACACCCTTTTCGGCGAGCGTGTCGAGGATGATCGGGGTCGCGTCCGGATTCGGTCCGTCGTCGAAAGTCAGCGCAACAACCTTCCTGTCGCTCTCGATTTTTCCCAAGGCCGGACCGAAGAGCGGGCTGTTACGGTGAAAGGCGCCGTGAATTGCCCCACCGATCACCGAGATCCCAAGTGCCGCCAGGCCGATCATTCGTGAGTAGCCCGACCAAGAACCGCGGTGTAGATGTCCAGCACTGCCTCAGTGACTCGGCTCCAGGAGTACTGCAGCGCTTCCTGACGACCACGTTTGCCGAGACGTGCCCGGAGCGTCTCGTCGTCGAGCAATCTTACCAAAGCGTCGGCGAGATCATCCGTGTCTCCACAGTGCACCATTAGTGCTTCGCGCTCGTGCTTCACCACGTCGCGGAAGCCGTAGATGTCTGAGCAGACGACTGGTGTCTCGCAGGCCATCGACTCGAGCAGAGTTATTCCGAATGAAGCCTTCGTAGTCGGGCACGCGTACATCGCGCTGTGCGCGTAATAGCCGGGCCGCTCCCCGAGAACAGAGCCGACGAAAGTAATGTCCGGGTCGCCGCCGGCAGCTCGGTAGTAGTGTTTGCGAAGTGGACCGTCGCCGACCACCACCAGCTGAGCCTGCCGATTCTTGCCGCGGATTTTTTTGAAAGAATCGATAAGTGTGGCCAGTCCGTTGCGCGGGTCGAACCTTCCGAGAAACAGAATGACCGGAACGTCGTTGCGCAGGGCAGCGGGGCGGCGGACGTGGGGATTGAAGACGTCGGTGTCGATTCCGTTGGGGACAATCGTCCAGTTCGCCTCGAAGTATCGATTGAGCGCGATCGTTGTCGAATGTGATACGGCGATCGCCGCATCGAGCTGGTCGAGTCGCTTCTGGAAGTATCGATTGCCGATGGTGTAAAAGAAGGACCGATCAAAGTACGTGTGGAAAGTCCCGACCACGGGGCAGTTTGCTTCCTCGATCGCCATCACCGGCAGCACCGGACTCAGCGGCGAATGTACGTGGATGATGTCGTACTGGCCGAGACTGAATACGCGGCGGAGGCTCTTCCTCAGCTCGAGTCCCCATGTAAATCGTGCCTGGGATCCGTTGGCGTAGACAGGCTGGCTCTTCCCGATGCGCACGACGTGGGGTTCGTGTCGCGCCCCGGGAATCTGCGACGTTATGATGTCGACTTGGTGTCCGTAGCGCCGCGCCTCGCGCGCGAAGAAGTGCACATGCTCGCAGATGCCTCCGAGGTGCGGATAATAGTATTCCGTTACGAGCGCGATTCTCAACGGACGCGCGTGCTGGACGTGCGCCATCGGGAGCGATCCCGCCGGCATCAGCTCGATGCGACGCGAGTGTACCAGTTTACGCGTTAAGAGCGGCATGTGCGGCGGCTAGGCGCGCGATCGGAATTCTGAAAGGTGAGCACGACACATAATCGAGACCGAGTTTGTGGCAGAAAGAAATGGAGCGCGGCTCCCCGCCGTGCTCCCCACAGATTCCCAACTTGATGTTCGGACGAACTCGCCGTCCATCCTCAACCGCTATCCCTACGAGCCTCCCCACCCCTTCGGTGTCAAGAACCTGGAACGGATCGTCGGTTAAGATACCCCGATCAATGTAAGAGGGAAGGAACCGCCCCGCATCGTCGCGGCTAAGGCCTAGTGTGGTCTGGGTCAGGTCATTTGTTCCGAAAGAGAAGAAG
Source organism: Gemmatimonadaceae bacterium (assembly GCA_036506035.1). Taxonomy (GTDB): domain Bacteria; phylum Gemmatimonadota; class Gemmatimonadetes; order Gemmatimonadales; family Gemmatimonadaceae; genus UBA4720. Next base: position 10,052 of record DASXSL010000005.1, read on the forward strand.
TCGGCTGATTGCGCGATTTGTGCCGCGGTGAGCGCAGCGCGCGGTAATTCGATCATCGTACCGATCAGATAGGAGATCTTTTCTCCCATGCCTCCGAGCACGCGATCGGCAACGTCCTCTATGACCGCACGCTGATTCTCGAATTCTTTCACAGTAGAGACGAGTGGAATCATGATCTCCGGTTTTACAACAATTCCGCGCCGCATCGCGCGAACAGCGGCCTCGAGAATCGCGCGTCCCTGCATTTCTGTAATCTCCGGGTAAGAAATCCCCAGTCGGCAGCCGCGGTGGCCGAGCATTGGATTGGTCTCCCGAAGCGACTCAATAATGCGATTCAGGTCGGCGCGCGGCATATCGAGAGTGCGGGCAAGCAGCTTCGTCTCCTCACCGCCGTGCGGGAGGAATTCGTGGAGCGGTGGATCGAGCAACCGGATAGTGACCGGCAATCCATCCATTGCCTCGAAGATTCCCTCGAAGTCTGCGCGCTGCATCGGCAGCAGCTTGTTGAGCGCGCGTCGGCGTCCGCCTTCTTCGCGCGCGACGATCATCTCGCGCATGGCCGTGATGCGATCACCCTCGAAGAACATGTGCTCCGTTCTGCACAGTCCGATTCCTTCCGCGCCGAAGCTCCGCGCAATGCGCGCGTCGCGCGGCGTGTCGGCGTTGGCGCGGACACGAAGCTTGCGTACCTTGTCCGCCCAGCCAAGCAGCTGCGCGTACGATTGATAGAGCGGCGCTTGTGACGGCGAGAGAGTTCCGTTGGTGACGCGGACGACTTCACTCGGCACCGTCGACAGATCGCCGGCGAACACGCGTCCCGTTGCGCCGTCGAGCGTCAGCCAGTCGCCCTCGGCGATGTGCGTCCCGTTGACGTTGAAGGATTTGTGCTCGAGATCCACCTCGATGTCCTTGCAGCCGACGACGGCGCACTTGCCCATTCCACGCGCGACGACCGCGGCGTGGCTGGTCATTCCGCCGCGCGCAGTGAGCACTGCCCGAGCTGCGACAATGCCGCGGAAATCCTCAGGTGTCGTTTCATCTCTCACCAGGATCACGTTCTCGCCCGCCTGGGCTCGCTTCTCCGCAGTGTCGGGGTCGAAGACGGCGCGGCCGCTCGCTGCGCCGGGGCTCGCCGGAAGCCCCGAGCAGAGCGGGGTGGCGCGAATTGATGGATCGATGATCGGATGAAGCAGCTGGTCGAGCTGCGCCGCGGGAACGCGACGTACTGCTTCGATGTCATCGATCAGACCTTCGCTCACCATGTCGCGCGCAATGCGGACAGCCGCGGCGGCAGTGCGCTTACCGGTGCGGGTCTGCAGCAGATAGAGTTTGCCGCGCTCCACCGTGAACTCGAGATCCTGCATGTCGCCGTAGTGCCGTTCGAGTCTATCCTGCGTGTCCATCAAATCCGAGTAAGCAGCGGGAAGGCGCTGCGCCATCTCATCGATGTCGAGCGGAGTTCGCATTCCGGCCACGACGTCCTCACCCTGGGCATTTACCAGAAACTCGCCGTAGAACCGCTTTTCTCCGGTCGAGGGATTGCGCGTGAACGCGACTCCGGTGCCGGAGTCGTCTCCGAGATTGCCAAACACCATTGCGACGACGCTGACGGCGGTGCCGAGGTTTTCCGGAATGCTGTTAACTTTTCGATAATCTTTGGCTTTTTTCTGGGTCCACGATTTCCAGACCGCCTCGATCGCTCCCCAGAGCTGGACGACTGGATCGCGCGGAAAGTCGGCGCTAGTGCGATTGCGGACGAGCGCTTTGTATTCCTCGACCAGATTTCTGAGATCGCTTTCGCCGAGCTCGGCGTCCGACTGAACGCCCGCCGTCATGCGCTTCGCCTTCAGCAGATGCTCGAAGTCGTGCACCGATACGCCGAGCACGACGTTCGAGTACATCTGGATGAACCTTCGGAACGAGTCGTAAGCGAACCGCGTGTTCTGGCTTTGGTCCGCCAACGCTACCACGGCTCGATCGTTGAGTCCGAGATTGAGAATCGTTTCCATCATGCCCGGCATCGAGACCGGGGCGCCAGACCTTACCGAAACAAGAAGCGGATTTTGGGGATCGCCGAGTTTCTTGCCAGTGATCTCTTCGAGTCGGGCGACGTTGCCTTCCACTTCGGCCCGGAGTCGGTCGGAATACTTTCCGCTGTTCAGGTACTCGATGCATTCACTGCAGGCGATCGTGAACCCTGGAGGAACAGGAACGCCAAGATTGGTCATCTCGGCGAGGTTGGCGCCCTTGCCGCCGAGGACGTTCGTCATGTCGCGCGTCCCCTCGGCGGACCCGTTGCCGAAGAAGAAAACCGCCTGAGGCATAGACCTCTTTAGCAGCCACAGCCGAAGCGGAGCTTCTCCGGGTCGGCGGGTGGTGGCGTGGGATAATCGCCGGAGAAGCAGGCGTGGCAGAAGCCGTCCGGACCGCCGGGCACCGATTCGAGCATGCCATCCAGCGTCAGGTATCCCAGCGAGTCCGCGCCGACTTCGCGGGTGATCTCTTCGATGGTCATGTTGGCCGCGATGAGCTCCTCACGCGTCGGGGTGTCGATACCATAGTAGCACGGTCCGGTCACCGGTGACGAGCTGACGCGTAAGTGAACTTCGCGCGCCCCGGCTGCGCGCACCATGTTTACGAGGCCGCGCGTCGTCGTACCGCGAACGATGGAATCGTCGACCATCACTACGCTCTTGCCATTGAGGACCTCGCGCACGGCGTTGTACTTCACCTTTACCTTTGCGTCACGACCGGCCTGGGTCGGCTGAAGGAAAGTGCGTCCGACGTAGTGATTGCGAATGAGCGCGAGCTCGAGCGGCAGACCGGATTCCTCGGCGAATCCGAGTGCGGCGGAATTGGACGAATCGGGAACACTGAAGACCAGATCGGCAGTAGGCGCGGGGAAGTCGCGCGCCAGTCTCCGTCCAAGCTCGCGACGCGCTCTGTCGACGGAGCCACCGAAAACCTGGCTGTCAGGTCGCGAGAAGTAGACGTACTCGAACACGCACTTCCTCGCTTCCTGCTTTTCGAGCGGGAAGATCGAGCGCCGGCCATCCAGATCGACCGCGATGATCTCGCCTCTTTCCACCTCACGCTCCAAAGTCGCACCGAGCAGATCGAGCGCACAGCTCTCGGACGCGAAGATCGTGGCATCACCGAGCCTGCCTATTACGAGTGGGCGCCAGCCGCGCGGATCGCGCGCCGCGATCAGGGTGTTGCCGACGATCACAACGAGACAGTAGGCGCCCTCCACTCCTTTCAAGGCATCGGCAAGACGTTCTTCCGGCTTTGCCGCTGGCGATCGCGCCAGCCTGTGCACGAGCACCTCGGAATCCATCGTCGAGCTGAAGATGGAACCAGCGTCCTCGAGCTCCCGCCGCAATTCACTGGCGTTGGTGAGATTGCCGTTGTGCGCGAGTGCGATGTGCCCATCTCGAAACCGCGCCATCACCGGTTGTGCGTTCTCGATCGTCGACGAGCCGGCAGTGCTGTAACGCGTGTGCCCGATAGCGATGTCACCGCGCAGACTGGCTACGTCTGGCGCGCCGAAACCTTCGGAGACCAGACCCATTCGCTTGATTGCTTTCGCTCCAACCTCACGGTCTACCGCAACGATCCCGGAGGACTCCTGCCCGCGGTGCTGTAGCGAGTAAAGCCCGAGGTGGGTCATTGCCGCCGCGTGCTCGTCACCAAAAATCCCGAAGATTCCGCACATCTTAGTGGGCCGCCACCGGAGCGAGCTCGTCAAAGGTTGCATGCTCGACCGTTCTCGACATGATCGTCGGAATGGTCGTGTGGTAGGCTCGGCGCAAGACCGAGAGTGGACTACGCAGCGAGCTGCTGGGCAAAGTGATATCCAACGAATCCGAGTGACGCCGCACTCTGCCGATTTGCACGCACGGAACGCCAGCTGTACCAGCAATTGCCAGGACACGGTCCGGTGCTGGGCTCGAAACGATAATCCGTCCCTGAGTTTCGCCGAACAGAATCGCGCGATCCGCGAACGCGGAATAACCGGACAGATCGACTTCAGCGCCGCTCTCGCATTCGCGGTCGGCGATGCAGCACTCGGCGAGCGCGACGGCTATACCGCCGTCGCTGCAATCGTGTGCGGAGCTGACAACGCCTGACGCAATCGCCTCCAGCAGGGCGTCGATCACCAGCTTCTCGCGCGCAGGATCGCAACCCGGCGGCGCTCCGATAACCTTGCCGTGAATCGTCGCGAGGTACTCACTGCCACCCAGCTCGCCGCCCATCTCGCCGAGGAGGAGAATCGCGTCGGCATCGTGCTGAAACGTTGAGCGGGTAACACGGGAGATGTCGTCGATCAGACCAATCATTCCAATCACTGGCGTCGGATACACCGCGCCGGATGGACTTTCGTTGTAGAGCGAGACATTGCCGCCGGTGACAGGAGTTCCGAGTGCCCGACACGCCTCACCCATTCCGGCAACTGCTTCCTTGAACTGATAGAAGACTTCGGGGCGAGAGGGATTTCCAAAATTCAGGCAATTGGTGATTGCCAGTGGCCGCGCGCCGGTGCAGGCGACGTTGCGCGCCGCTTCGGCGACGGCGATGCGCCCACCCACGCGAGGGTCGAGATAGACGTAGCGTCCGTTGCAATCGGTTTTCAAGGCAATCGCCTTGTTGGTTCCGCGAACGCGCAGAACCGCTGCATCTCCACCTGGTCCAACGACAGTGTTGGTGCGGACCGTCGAGTCATATTGCCGGAATGCCCACGCCTTGCTCGCAATCGTCGGAGACGAGAGCAGTTTCTCGAGTGTCCAGGCGTGGTCGCGCTCCTCGGGGCGCGCCGGGATCGAATCGGGATCGGCGCGACGCAGCTCGATGATTTTCGTCGCTTCACGCGCGTCCGGTGAATAGGTCGGACAATCGGTGACCAATCTCGACCCCGGAAACTCTGCGACAACCTTGCTACCCTCTGTCACGCGATACACGGGTTCGGCAATCACTTCTCCGATCACTGCTGCGGTAAGATCCCACTTGTTGAGAATGGCGCGCACTGCATCCTCGTGGCCCTTCTTGGCGACGACCAGCATGCGCTCCTGCGACTCGCTGAGCAGGATCTCGTACGGTGTCATTCCGCTCTCGCGAGCCGGGACCCTTGTGACATCGATTGTGACGCCAACGTCTCCCCGTTCGGCCATCTCGGCCGAGGACGACGTCAGGCCGGCCGCACCCATGTCCTGAATGGCGACGATGTGCCCGCTCTTTATCAGCTCCAGACTCGCCTCGAGCAGCAGCTTCTCGGTGAATGGATCGCCGACCTGAATCCGCGGCCGTTTGGCATCAGTGGCGTCCGAAAGATCTTCAGAGGCGAATGACGCCCCGTGAATTCCATCTCGGCCTGTGCGCGCACCGACCGCCATGATCGGATTCCCGACGCCTTGCGCCTTGGCGCGAATCAGGTCCTCCTCGTGCATCAGGCCGACGCACATCGCGTTGACGAGTGGATTGCTCTCGTACGCGGGGTCAAACACGATCTCGCCGGCAACTGTCGGAATTCCGACGCAGTTGCCGTAGTCTCCAATTCCTTTGACGACTCCCGAGAACAAATACCTCACTCGTGAATCTTCGAGTGAACCGAAGCGCAGTGAGTTGAGCATGGCGATCGGTCGCGCACCCATGGTGAAAACGTCGCGCAGTATTCCACCGACGCCCGTGGCGGCGCCCTGATATGGCTCGACGGCCGAGGGATGATTGTGGGACTCGATCTTGAAGGCGACAGCGAGGCCGTCGCCGATCGATATCACGCCTGCGTTCTCACCGGGTCCCTGCAGGACGTAGGGCGCGGTGGTCGGCAGAGTCTTCAGAACCGGACGTGAGTGTTTGTACGAGCAGTGCTCGCTCCACAGCGCGCTGACGATGCCGAGCTCGGTGAAAGTCGGAGTACGACCGAGCATTGCAACCAGCCGCTGGTACTCCTCACCGGTCAGGCCGTGTTCCGCCACCAATGCTGGTGTGATTACGGGATCACCGAGACGAGGAGTCACATCAGACATCAGGCAGCCACTCGGGTGAGAATTGACTCGAGAAGTCGTACGCCATCGCTCGAGCCAAGCAACAGGCTGCAAGCCCGTTCGGGGTGGGGCATCACACCGAGCACGTTCCCGGCCTCGCTGATGATCCCCGCGATATTTCGCTCGGAGCCGTTGGGGTTCGCGTCCGCGCTGAGATTACCGCCGGCGTCCGCATACTTGAAGATAACACGACCCTCGGTCTCGAGCTGATCGAGAACGTCTGATGTTGCGACGTAGCGACCATCTCCGTGCGCAACAGGGATCCGCAGTACTTCGCCGCGCTCGTAAAGATTGGTGAACATGGTGTCGGGGTTCTCGACGCGGATGCGAACTTCAGCCGACACAAACTGGAGATGCGAATTGCGCATCAACGCGCCGGGGAGCAGCCCTGCCTCGCAGGCGATCTGAAAACCGTTGCAGATGCCGAGCACCGGTCCGCCCGACTTCGCGTGGGCGGCGACCTCCTGCATGATCGGACTGAAGCGCGCGATCGCGCCGGCGCGCAGGTAATCGCCGTAGCTGAATCCGCCCGGCAGAATGATGACGTCGGAGCCTTGCAGGTCGTGATCCTTGTGCCAGAGATAGGTGGCTTCCTCGCCAAGGATCTCCGTCACTGCGTGGTATGCGTCGTAGTCGCAGTTGCTGCCGGGAAAGGTGACGATTCCGAATTTCATGCTGGTACCGCCGATTCGATGTCGAAGTCTTCAGTCACTGGATTTGCCAGGAGCTTTTTGCACATGTCCGTCACCGTCTCTTCAGCGGCGATGGCGTCGTAGGCGTCGGTCTCGATGATGATGTAGCGTCCGACATGGACTTCTTTGACGGCCTTGAACCCGAGGGTCTTAAGCGCGTCCTTGACGGCATTCCCCTGCGGATCGAGCAGCCCCTTGCGAGGTGTGATGTGAACTGCGATACGAAACTTCGCCATCAGGTCGGCCCTCCGCCTGGATTGCCCGAAGGGGGAAAGCCACCGGAACCGCGCGGCGACTCCCCTGATCCGGGTGGCCGACGCCTTCTCCTTCTGCGATGCCGTTGTCGGGTCAGGTCGCCAACAGGCTCGACAACGCCTGCTGCGGCCAGCAGCAAAGGCTCCTCGTCGTCGATCACTGGAGAGTCGCCGCGTGGGCGGCGATCGATCAATCCGAAGATCACCGTTTTCGCCAGGCCGTAGAGCACATAGCAGATCAGCGCCGGGAAGTAGAACTCCTTGCGCAGGAACAGCACGCCGATGAAAGTCGCGATCACCGCCAGAGTGCCAAGGACTTCGCTGATCTTTCTGAATCCAACCGTCGGTACAGCGGGATATGAGACGTTACTGATCATCAGAAACGACAGCACCAGCATGATGCCGCGCAGACCGGTGGTCCAGTTCAAATCGCCGAGCAGGGTCTGGTTGTAGAGCGGTGTCTGGCTGAACCAGTAGTATGTCGCCAGCGTCATGCCCGCGGCCGGACTCGGCAGCCCGTGAAAATATTTCTTGGCTCGGCCCGCCTGCTCGACATTGAAGCGGGCGAGTCTGATGACGGCGCAGGCGGTGAAGATGAAGGAGAAGATCCAGTCCCAGCCGTTTCGGTTGAGCACGGCGAAGTACATGATCATCGCCGGCGCGAGGCCGAACGTAATGGCGTCGACAAGAGAGTCGAGCTCGGAGCCAAAGCGCGAGCCCGTTCCGGTCGCGCGTGCAACGCGGCCGTCCAAGGCGTCACACAGGCCACCGAAGACGACGTAGAGTCCGGCTGTGTCGAACTCGCTCCGCGATGCGGCGACGATGGCGAACATGCCGAAGAAAAGGCTGGCGAGCGTGAATCCATTGGGGAGAATGATCACACCCCGTCGCGGCCCGTCACCTCTCGGCCGCTGGCTATGGTCGGGGGCGAGAATCATTTAGGGAGCTCCGCGAGAATCGTTACGCCGGCAGTGGTGATGTCTCCGACCTTGCTGCGCACCCTAGAACCGACCGGTATGAAGACGTCGACCCGCGAGCCAAATCGTATGATGCCCATCCGGTCGCCCTGCTTCACCCTCTCTTTCAGCTTGCCGTAAGTGACGATACGTCGCGCGATCAAACCGGCTATCTGGCGCACCAGCACGCGATGACGCCCGCTGTCGATGCCGACCGACATCTGCTCGTTCTCGAGACTCGACTTGTCGCTGGCGGCGTTGAAGAACTTTCCCTTGTTGTAATGGATGTACGTCACGACGCCTTCGACCGGGTATCGATTTACGTGCACGTTGAAAACGTTCATGAAGATCGACAGACGGACTGCCGATCCCTTGATGAAACTCGGCTCGTCCACCTCAGTGATCATGATGAGCTTCCCATCAGCGGGCGAAACGACGAGAGATGGGCCGCGCTCGCCGGTGCGCTCGGGATCGCGAAAGAAATAGGCGACCCATAGCGCCAGGAGGAGCAATACGAACGCAGCGAGCCAGAGTCCCCATGAGCGTCGCGTGATCGCGAACCCGAAGCCGCCGATCGCAACAATGGCGGCGATTGCAATGAAGAGGAGCCCTTCGCGCGCGAAGTTCAATGTTTGCCGTTAGGGTCGAGTGAGTGTCCCGTCAGACGACGGTAAATGTCGAGATAGCGCGCGCTGGTCGCGTCGATCACTTCTTTCGGAAGCCGCGGCGGTGGATAGTTGCCGTCCCAGCGTCCGGCACGTTTCTCCGCGTCGAGATAATCGCGGAGCGGCTGCTTGTCGAAGCTGGGCTGCCCGTGCCCCGGCTCATAACGGTCAGCAGGCCAGAATCGCGAGCTGTCGGGTGTGAGCACTTCATCCACTAATATAACATTTCCGCGCCCTTCTCTCCCAGGGCCCGGCACCCATCCAAACTCGAATTTCGTGTCGGCGATGATAATCCCGCGCTCAGCCGCGATGCTGCGTCCCGACTCGTAAACTTCGCGGGATAGGCGCTCCAGCTCGCCGGCGTCGGCTTCACCGATCAGAGAGCGCATCCGACTGATCGTGATGTTCTCGTCATGACCTTCGTCGGCCTTTGTCGCGGGGCTGAAGATGGGAGGGTCGAGACGATCGGACTCGCGGAGTCCTTTTGGGAGCGGCTCCCCCGCCAACGTGCCACTGGCTCGGTATTCCTTCCACGCCGATCCCGAGATGTAGCCGCGTACAACACACTCGATAGGGAAGACAGTTGCGCGTCGTGTCAGCATCGCCCGGCCAGCCAGCTCCTGCTCGTAATCGCGGAGCGACGGCACCTCGCGCAGGATGTCGGAGATATCAGCCGACAGCATGTGATGCCGGATGCGCGGCTCGAGCTGCCGAAGCCACCATGCCGTGATCTGGGTCAGAACCGCTCCCTTGTGCGGAATCGTCTCGGCCATCACCACGTCGAATGCGCTGACGCGATCAGTGGCGACCAGCAGCAACCGGTCGGCGTCGACCTCGTACACATCGCGGACTTTTCCCCGACGGAACGGCGTTAGTGGAAGCGAGCTCGCCTGCATCAGCATCAGACTTTGAGCTCCTCCATTCGCTCGGAGCTTACCGTCTCACCGGCGAAGAGCGGAGTGATCACATCACGCAGAAATTCATCTACCTGCTCGGGCGCGCGGCCGACGAAGCGCTTCGGATCCAGCGCACCCTCGAGATCCTTCAACTTCAGCCCGAACGATTTGTCCTTGGACAGGCGGTCGAGAAGATCGTTTTTTTCCGCTCCGTCCTTGAGCGCTCGCGCGGCGGCGATGCTGTGCTTGCGTATGGTTTCGTGGGCAACCTGTCGATCACCGCCCGCTCGGACGGCGCGGACGATCAGCTCCTCCGTTGCCATGAAGGGCAGCTCGGCTGCGACCCGGCGCTCGATGACTGCCGGATGAACCTCTAAGCCCCTGGAGATGTTCGCCATCAAAAGCAGTATCGCGTCGGTTGCGAGGAACATCTCCGGTATCACGAGTCGACGGTTGGCGCTGTCGTCGAGCGTCCGCTCGAAGTACTGCACCGCGTGCGTCTGATTGGCGTTGCCTTCGAGCGAGTTTACAAAGCGGGCGAGGGACGCAATCCGCTCGGCGCGCATCGGATTTCGCTTGTACGCCATCGCTGACGAGCCGACTTGCTCGCTCTCGAAAGGCTCCTCGATCTCACCGAAGCTTTGCAACATCCGGATGTCGCCACTGAACTTGGCGGCGCTGGCGGCAATTCCAGCGACCACGCCGAGGACGAATGCATCGAGCTTCCGCGTATATGTTTGACCGGTGACGGCGAGCGGGGCGGGGAATGACATCTTCTCCGTCACCATGTAATCGAGCCGGCGAACTTTTTCGTGATCGCCGTCGAAGATCTCGAGGAAGCTTGCCTGGGTGCCCGTCGTCCCTTTCACGCCGCGGAACGGCAAGGTGCGGCGGCGGTAATCGAGATCTGCAAGATCGAGAACGAGATCCTGCATCCAGAGCGTGGCGCGCTTTCCAACCGTCGTCAGCTGTGCCGGCTGGAGGTGCGTGTAGCCGAGGGTCGGCTGATCCTTCCACTTGTCCGCGAACGTCGCCAGCGCGCGCAAAACGTCGAGAATGCGACCGCGCAGCAAGTCGAGCCCGCTCCGCATCATGATCAGGTCGGCGTTGTCGGTGACGTAGGCGCTCGTTGCTCCCAGATGGATGAAAGGCTTGGCGGCGGGCGCGACGTCACCAAAAGCGTGGACGTGAGCCATCACGTCGTGCCTGAATCTTTTCTCGTAAGCGGCAACGGCCTCGAAATCGATATGATCGAGATTGGCGCGCATTTGCCGAATCGCGTCCTCGGGAATCGGAACCCCGAGCTCACGCTCCGACTCGGCGAGCGCCAGCCAGAGCCGGCGCCAGAGACCATGACGCTTCGCTGGCGACCACAATTCCAGCATCGCGTCGGATGCGTATCGCTCCGCCAGCGGCGAGCTATATCGATTTCTGGACACTATTGGAGACTGAAGTCGGTGGCATAGATCTGCCCGCCCCGCTCGAAGTACATCCTGATTCCACCGCGGCCAGAGTTGGTGATGATTCGATTCACTGCCTCCGCGTTTGCGATCGGAGTGCGATTGAGCTGGACGATCACGTCGCCCGACTGAAGTCCGATCTGCTGTTGAACGCGATCACTGACGCGATTAACCAGCGCACCCTGGCGGCTCTGGATCTGGTACTGCGCGCGAATCGCCGGCGTCAGTGTTATGAGCTCGATTTCTCTGAGCACGGTTACGCGCGGAGCGTTGACGTCGGGCAGATCGGCGACGGCGACGCTGACCGGAATCTCTCTGCCGCCGCGCCTTACCACGATGGAATCACTCTCTCCAACGCGCAGCTCCAACAGCTCGGCGTACCAATCATAGGGATTGTGCAGCGCCCGATTCTGCGAGCGGACGATGACATCGCCGGCGCGAATTCCAGCGCGATCCGCTGGCGAGCCCGGGACCACGGAACCTACGACGACGCCGCTTCTTGGTCCCGTCGCAGTCGGACCACGCGACAATTGCGGCTGGAATCCAACCCACGGATGGCGCACAACACCGTGAGCGAGGAGGTCCTCCGCCACTCTCCGCGCTCTGTTGATCGGGATGGCGAAGCCGATCCCGACGCTTCCCCCGCTTGGTGAGAAGATCGAGCTGTTCACACCGATTACCTCGCCGACGGCGTTGACGAGGGGGCCGCCCGAGTTGCCCGGATTGATCGACGCGTCGGTCTGAATCATGTCAACGTAGACGCCAGACCCCTCTCCCTGCGCAGCTAGATTTCTGCCTGTGCCACTGACCACTCCGACGGTCACACTCGGCTCGGTGTTGGCAAGGATGAATCCGTAGGGATTGCCAATGGCGATCGCCCACTCGCCAATCATCAAGTCGCTGGAAGATCCGAGTGGGGCTACGGGAAGGTTTTTGGCGTTGATCTTGAGCACGGCCAGATCGTTGGCTTCGTCGATTCCCACCAGGCGCGCCGGGAAAGTGGTGCCGTCCTTCATGGCGACAGAAATCCGCGTCGCGCCGGTGAGTACGTGAGCGTTGGTGAGGATTGCTCCGTCTGCGCGGACGATGAACCCGGAGCCAAGGCCCGCTACCGCCCGCTGGCCGGAGCGTCCACCGAAGAATTGCTCGAACACATCGGCGGGAACCTGCTCTACTGCCTGTGTCTGCACCGTCACCACGGAAGGCGCAACTCGCGCGACCGCTTGTGTAATGGCGGTTTGCCGAGATGCGTTGACAGACGTCGTCGTCTCCAGCCGCTGCGACGACGATTGAGCTGATGAGGGCACGCTGGAGGCGCCCTGGCACGCGACAACTGCGAGCGTACACAGGGCGCGAGCGAAGCAAAGTTTCATGTGGTTGCGCGCGCCCTCGGTCGCTTGGCCAAATCGCTCAGAAAACGGTCAACCCCGCGATCGCTCAACGGGTGGACGACGAGATTGCGAAGCTCTTGCGGGGTGAGGCAAATGATGTCGGCGCCCGCAAGTGCACACTCGGCAAACTGAACTGAGGAATGCAGCGATGACGCCATCACATCGCACTCTTCTTCGCCCGCCTCAAGCGCGCCCTTAATCTCGGCGAGAGTGCGTGTGCTGGGCTGCCCGTAGTGTTCGAGATCCTCTAGCGCTATCCGTACGGCGGCTGCACCAGCCTTCGCGGCGATGATTGCCTGGGCCGCGCTGTAGACAAAAGTTGCGCAGACGACGACGCCTTCCGCCGTGAGACGCGCCATCGGCACCAAGGAGTCTTCAACGAGCGGGATCTGGACGACGACGTGATCCGAGATCTTGGCGAGCTCGCGCGCCTCGGTGTAGATGTCGCCGGAGCTCACGGCACCAACCGGAACACAAACCGGGACGGCGAACTCGCGAGAAATCTCCTCGAGCCGCTCGCGCGTGTTGGCGTCGCTGGCGTCGGCGCTGGACGCGGTGTGAGCGAAGGCCACGCCATCGGCGAGCCCCGCCGCTGCGGCGTTTCTGATTTCGTCGAGGTCAACGCTCTCCAGATAGATGTTCATTCAGGACTCAGATAAAGGTGTTTCGGATATTCGACCCGCTCGAGAAAAAGAGCATGGGCGGGAGCCGGCTGTGAAACCTGACTGTTGTCGTCCTGCGCCAGAAGCTCTGTCATCACTGATACGTCGCGTCGACCTTCGCCGATCTCGAGCATGGTGCCGACCAGAAATCTCACCATGTGGTGAAGGAAACGGTCAGCCTTAATCTCGAAAACGAGTCCGCCTTCGCGCTCGCGCCAGACTGCGTCCGATACCGTACAACGGTGATCGTCTTGTTCCGGCGCCGTTCCCTTGACGGCAAATGCTCTGAAACAGTGGTCGCCCCGAACGGCGTCGGCCGCCGCTGAGAGTCGACCGAGGTCGACTCGTTTTCGCCAGACAAGCTCGTGTGTGCGGCGAAACGGTGAAGATGCGAGATCGTCTGTGCCTACGAAGTAGCTATAGCTGCGCGAGACGGCACTATAGCGCGGATGAAACTCGTCACGCATTTCGAAGGCAGCCGCTATCCATACATCATCTGGAAGAATGGCGTTCATCGATCGTCGAAGCGCGAGCGCGCTCCACTTTTCTGGTACGCGCACTCCCGCCGCCTGGCCGCGCGCGTGAACCCCTGCATCCGTCCGTCCGGCGCCCACGACTGTGAGAGCTTCACCGCAGAGTCTCGACACCGCTGCTTCGAGAACGCCCTGAACCGTCCGCTCACCAGGCTGTCGCTGCCAGCCGGAAAAGCCCGCGCCATCGTAGTGCAACACGAGTTGCACGGATCGCGACGCCATCGCGTGAAATTACCCTCAGAAGACTCACTGTCAAGGAACGTAACCCGTTGAAGATGATTGACTTTCGCGTGTCGGCGGGTCAATGTGGAACGGCGAGACAGTCGCGCGGCTCTGCTTCCTTATCTGCCCGATGGCACCTCGAACCCTAGCCGGTCTATCAACAGTGCTCGCCGCCGCCGGGAACGTGGCGGAGGCACTGAACGCGCTCGCCCAGGATGTGACCGAGCACGATCGAAACGGGCACGTCGTGCTGTTCACTTACGATGCGAAGCGCGATCTCCTGACGGAGCGCCTTATTCCCGCGCACGAAGGGATGCGGACGGCGCAGATCGAGATTGCGGTCGATCACCTGCCAACGGCGGTTAGACGGGTTCTGACAGCGGGGAAGCAGTTCGCCGATCTCACCGGCGACTCCGCCGAATACCAGAAACTCCTTGGCGTCGGCGCGAACCCCGAAGCGGGTGTGCTCCTCCTGCACGGACTGCTGGTCGACGGTGAGCTAGCGGCTATACTCGCGTTATCCGAGCCCAAGACCCGGTTTGGCCATCGACTTTCCGAGAAGGTGGCGCCGGCGGTCGATCTCTTTGCGCTGGCGTTCGCGCGTCTCGCGGAGCGGCGCGCCAGAGAAGAAGCTGTGCGGGCACTCGAAGAGCTGACGCGCACACTCAACGACGAGCACGCGCGTGCTGTTGCCGAGCTGCAGCACAAACTCTCCGAGGCACAGGCAGCGTTGAACGGGAAGGGAACCGGCGATTCCATTCGTGTTACTCAGCTCAAACGCGCGATCGAAGTGGCAGCCGTAGAGGCACGAGCGACAGCGCAGAGGCTTTCAGCGGTCGAAGAGCAGGTGCGCGTGGCGGTGACGAAGCTCGAGAAAGCGCACGTCCAGCTCCACGCCCAGGGCGAGGCGCTGCAGACGCAGAGCAACATCATTTATCGCGTGGAGCAAGCGCTGCGCGAAGCCATGGCGGGCCAGGACTCGCGAAAGGTGATCGAGGAAGTTCTCCAGATCGTCGCGTCGAGAGAACAAGCTTCGTCGCTGTAAGTTCCACCAATGAGCGCCACGCCAGCGAATGCGCTCCAGGGCGCGATTCACAAGCTCGCGTTTCACGAGCCACTGACGGCCGACGACGCTGAAGCGGCTTTCAACATCGTCATGAAGGGGGAAGCGACGGCCGTTCAAATCGCCGCGCTTCTCTCCGCGCTGCGCGCGGCAGGCGAGAGCGCTGAAGTCGTCGCCGGCGTCGTGAGAGCGATGCGATCAGCGATGGTCTCGTTGTCCGCGGATGATCCGGACAGCCTTGTAGATACCTGTGGCACGGGTGGCGGTGCGGTCTCCACGTTCAACATTTCGACGGCTGCCGCGATTGTCGCCGCCGGCGCAGGTGTGCGCATCGCCAAACACGGCAATCGCTCGTTTACATCCCGCTGTGGAAGCGCGGACGTGCTGGAGGCGCTCGGCGTCCCAATCGAGGTAGGCGTTCCGGTAATGGAAGGGGCACTGAGAGATGCTGGAATCGTATTCATGTTCGCGCCGCTCATGCACCCGGCTATGCGTCATGTCGGACCAGTACGCCGCGAGCTGGCGATTCCCACGGTGATGAACATCGTTGGTCCGCTGGCCAATCCGGCCCGAGCGGGAAGGCAGGTAGTAGGAGTGGCGGATCTGGAGCGGACACCGGTACTGGCGGGCGCGCTCTCGGCGCTTGGATCGATCCACGCACTCGTCGTGCATGGCGAGCCCGGCCTCGACGAGGTCTCGCCCCTCGGACCGACCCACGTCATCGAGGTCCGAAACGGAACGACGAATAGGTGGACGATTCACCCCGAAGAGCACGGCTTCAAGAAGTTGGCACGCGATGACCTGGCGGGGAGTGAACCCAAGGAGAACGCGCGGATCATCGAGAAGGTTCTGGATGGCGGTGGGCCGAAGGGCGCGCGAGCTGCGATTGTGCTCAACGCCGCGGCAGCAGTCTACGTCAGCGGACGCGTCAATTCGTACGGTGAGGGGGTAAGCGCGGCGACAGATGCGCTCGACTCGGGACGCGCCAAAACAGTTCTAGAGAACCTGAGACGGGCCTACACAAAGCCCGTCAAATTAAGAACTTAGGCGCGCAACTTCTAGAACCTTCTCAATACCCCTACGACAATTCCCTGAATGGAAATGTCGTCCTCGTGAACGTAGATCGGACTCATCGTCTCGTTCGCCGGCTGCAGGCGAATGCGGCCGTCCCGCTCGCGATAGAATTTCTTGACGGTCGCCGACGTCCCATCGATTAGCGCGATCACCATCTCGCCGTTGTCCGCGGTCTGCTTCTCGTTGACGATGACGAAGTCGCCGTCGCGGATCTGTTCGTCGATCATCGAGTTGCCGCGAACGCGCAGGACGAAGTGGTTGCCGCTCCGCCGCACCAGGTCTTCGGGGACACCGATCGACTCGGGCATCTGAATCGCCTCGATTGGCATGCCGGCGGCTACGGTCCCCAGCAGCGGGAGTGATGCCGCGCGAGGGAAGACCTCAGAGGGAACCAGCTCGATACCGCGGCTCTCGTTGTAGGCGCGTTTGATGTAGCCTTTGCGCTCGAGATTGGTGAGATGCTCGTGGACCGTCGCGAGAGAGTTATAGTTAAACTGCGTCGCGATCTCCTCGAAGCTTGGCGCGTAGCCGTGCTCCTCGGTGTAGGTGGCGAGGTAAGTGAGAATCTCCCGCTGGCGTTTTGTTAACGACATATCCTTTTCCGCGGCTGGTTTGAGAATGGACCGGCTCGCCCGATCCCACCGAACATTTGCCGAATTCATACGTTAGCCGAAGATCGACCGAAGCGCAAGCTTTTCCTGACTGGACCAAGCCCACGGGCGCCCTCGGCGAGTTAACGGACGAGGCAGCGTCACGCGCCGCAACGCTGCGCCCATTCTTGGACGAGCTTCGCCGTCGCGCGGAAAAAACGGAGACTGCTCCGAGCCTGATGGAGGTCCTTAGAGGGCGCGATGTAAGGATTATCGCCGAGTTGAAAAGGTCGTCTCCGTCGAAAGGCGTAATCAATTCAGAGATCGACGTTGAGCGACAGGTGAAGGCCTACGAGCGTGGCGGAGCCGCTGCGATCTCGATACTAACCGAGCCAACGCGTTTCGGAGGGTCGAACGAGGACCTGGTGAAGGCGCGGGCTGCGACACGGCTTCCTCTGCTCAAGAAAGATTTCCACGTCGACGTCGCCCAGATCTTCGAGGCGAAAACCCTCG
>DASXSL010000006.1:0-17666 GCA_036506035.1 Gemmatimonadaceae bacterium
TCGCCGGTAGGAATTATCCCCGCCCCCTCGACCATCAGTATCACCGCGCGCTTCGGCGCCCGCGTCCGGTGAACGACACCCTTCGGCACCACGAACCCCTGCCGCTCGCCTAACTCGATGGTTCTATCCTCGAGATCGATGAGAAACTTTCCTTCGACGACGTAAAAGAACTCGTCGAGGTCGTCGTGCTTGTGCCAGTGGTACTCGCCCTCGACGACGCCGAGCCTGACGACTGAGTCGTTCACCTTGCACAGCGTCTGGTTGTACCACTTGTCGCGCACGGCGTCGATCAGCGCGGGGACATCGACCACCTCGAGCGGCGGGTACCTGATGTCGAGATGAGTCGCGTAGGGGAACTCAGAGGGCATGCTGAAAACCCGAACCCTTTCTAGTCACTGGCGAACGTCCCGCTGTAGCACCCTGAAGTAAGCAGTCCATGGCCCAACCGCCTCCGTGTAGGCCCGCGACATCGTCCGCGTTATCTGCGCGATGTGCGACAGGTCGTGAACCACCCACGTCGCCAGCAGCTGGCGCATCGTCACCGTTCCGAACTCCGGATGCTCGCCGGTGAGGTCCAGGTCGCTCTCTTTGAGATTCCAGCCACGCAGCGTCGCGACATTTTCGGCGCGCAGCTTGTCGAACTCCTCGAGCAGATCCTTGAGCGGGCGCTGGGTGTTGATGTCCGCAAAACGATCGAACGGATCGAAGCGACGATACTTCCCCTGCTTGAGGATTATGCGCGCGCGCGGAATCCAATCCGTTCTCTCTCCATTTATCAGGTGCGCGACGACCTGGCGGGGACTCCACGTATCCGGCCCTTCGTTGACGCGCGTCCAGTCCTCCGGCAGCTCGTCGAGGAGCGTGGAGATCACCGACGGTGTGCGCTCCAGAATCGGAATGGCTTTCTCGAGGTGAAAGTCCATAATCGCCTCCTTCCTCGGAATGATACGCTACCGCCCGCTCCTCAACTACTTTTCTCTGTCAGCCGTATCTGATCAGGCCGTTAACCCCGCAGACGGCCATCCCTTTTCGGAGCACGAATGAACGTACGACTTCTGCTCGTTCCTGCCGTCGCGCTTCTGCTCACACTTTCTCCATCCCCTGTCAGCGGCCAAGCCGTACCGAAATCTCCGTCTGCGATCGTCGGACCGGACAGCAGGATCACCGAGCGTCCGGTTCGCCGGGACATTCCGATGACCGACATGATCCGTCGCGCCTTCGCCGCCGGAACGCGGGACGCCAGTGGGCGACCAACCGCGAAGTACTGGCAGATCTGGACTGACTACAAGATCACCGCGCGTCTTGATTCGGCGACCTCGACCGTCTACGGGCGCGAGACCGTCACCTTCCGCAACAACAGCGACTCGGCGATGCGCTCGATCGTGCTGCGGCTCGATCAGAACATCTTCAGGGCCGAAGCGCCGCGCACCGGCGCGATGGACGCCATCACCGATGGGATGAAGATCACAAGGCTCGTCATCAACGGTCAGAGCCTGGCCGTGACTGACACGCTTGGCAATCCGATTCCGAACTCCACGCGGCGGACGACTCCGCTTTCGCGAATTCTGCGGAGCACCTCGGCGCGCATCCCTCTGCCGGCACCCATCGCCGGTCATTCTACCGGGACGTTCGAAGCCGACTGGAGCTTCCAAGTCCCCCGCATCGAAGGCGCGCGTGGATTCAGAATGGGACGTTGGGCAGACACGCTCTTCCAGGTGGCGCAGTGGTATCCGCGGCTGGCCGTCTTTGACGATCTCCGTTTCTGGGACACCGATCCATATCTGGGCGGAGCGGAGTTCTACAACAACTTCGGCCACTTCGATGTGAGCATCGATGTCCCGGCCGGTTGGATCGTCGGGGCGACCGGAGTTCTTCAGAATCCCAATGACGTTCTCACGCCGACAGTGCGCGAACGTTTGTCACGTGTACTCGAGTCTGACTCGACGCTGAGAATTGTTACGGCGACTGAGCGTGGTCCGGGGAAATCCACGACAGCAGGGACGAATGGCAGGTTGGTCTGGCGCTTCGTCGCCGACACCGTCGGAGATTTTGCCTGGGCAACGGCGAATCAGTTTGTGTGGGATGCATCGAGTGCGACCATCCCGACACGCGGCCGGGTACCGTTCAACATTCTCTACCTGCCGGGGCACGCGCAGGCCTATGCCGACGGCCCGCGTGTGGTGCGGCACGCCCTCGAGTTCTACTCGAAACTCTGGATGCCCTACGGATTCCCCCAGCTCACAATGGTCGATGGCCCCGAGCTCGGCATGGAGTATCCGATGTTCATCATGTCCGCAGTGTTCGCCGCGGATCACGAGACGGGTCACCAGTGGTGGCCGATGATGGTCGGCGTCAACGAGACGTGGTACGGCTGGATGGACGAGGGATTCAACCAGTACATGAACATCCTCTCCGACGCCGATCGCGATCGCAGACCGTTCAAGCTGGACAGCCTCGGCATGTCATACGGCAGCGTCAGTGGTAATGAATTGGAGCCGCCGCTGATGTGGGACGAGAACTACGCTGGGCCATTCTATGGCTTCGCCGCTTACGGAAAGGCGCCGCTCATGCTGTCGGCGCTCGGCGGTGTGGTCGGAGACAGCGCGGTGTGGCGCGCGATGAGCGATTACGCAAAGACCTGGAAGTTCAAGCATCCCTCACCGTGGGATTACGCAAACTTCATGAGCAACGCGCTGCACCAGGATCTCGGCTGGTTCTGGTATTACTGGTTGTTCACGACAGAGCGCGTGGATGAATCAATCCAGAACGTGCGAACAACTGGCGGCCGGACATCCGTGACGGTGCGTCAGGACGGAGAGATGCCCGCCCCGATCATCTTGGAAGTGGAGTTGGCGCCCGGCGGCGCAGCCCCGACGCAGCGCAACGTCGTCACGTCAACGGCTCGCAATCTCAGTGTGTCCAGTTCGTGGCTGGACGCAAATACAGTCATGGTGCGATACCCAGTGGACGTCTGGTTCTCCGGGAGCCGCACATTCGTCGCTGATTTGAGTCTCGGTCCACGGGCGGTTACGAAGATCACCCTCGATCCCAACAACAGGTTCCCGGATAAAAACGCCGGCGACAACGTCTGGCCGCGCGCGCAATCCACGAATCCCGCGGGGAACTAACCGATGCGCTCGATATCTATCGTTGGGGTTGCGCTAGCCGTTACCGTAGTAGCACCTCTTCGCGCGCACGCCCAGCAAGCTCCGGTGGTGACGGTCGCCGACTACGCCCGCGCCGAGGGCTTCCTGCGCGACAACGTCATCACCCGAGTCTCTGGAATGGGCGTTCAACCGATCTGGTTGAGCAACGATCGACTCGGCTATCGGAATCCAGTGCGAGGCGGCGGCACTCAATTCATTCTTGTCGATGCCGCCCGCGGCACTCGCGTCGCGTGCAGTCCGGAGACCGATCGCTGCGGCGGAGCGCTCGATCCGCGCGAGCTGTCGCGAGTGCGTCCCCCTGTGCGCACACCGGGTGCGCGGGCAGAGTTGCTCTCACCCGATAGCAAACGCGCCGCGTTCATCCGGAACTACAATCTCTGGATAAGAGACGTCGGCACCGGACGGGAGACTCAGCTCACCACCGATGGCCAGAAGGACTTCGGCTACGCGACTGACAACGCCGGCTGGACGAAAAGCGATCGACCGGTACTGGTCTGGTCTCCTGACTCACGAAAGATCGCGACCTTCCAGCAGGACGAACGCGCGGTCGGCGAGATGTATCTCGTCACAACCAAAGTCGGCCACCCCGAGCTGCAGGCGTGGAAGTATCCGCTGCCCGGCGACAGTGCGATTGCGATGATTCACCGCGTCGTGATCGATGTCGACGCGCCGCGCGTGATTCGGTTGCAGCTGCCGCCCGATCCGCATCGATCTACGCTTTGCGATCATGTCGTCTGCCGGAGTAATGAAGGCTGGGCAGACCTCCAGTGGTATCCGGACGGATCGCACGTCGCCTTCGTGTCCACCTCACGCGATCACAAGCACGAAGTCCTGCGAGTCGCCGACGCCACCACCGGCGCGGTGCGGGATGTCTTGCGCGAGGATGTCGCCACGCAGTACGAATCAGGAAACGGCACCGTCAACTGGCGCGTTCTTCCGGCCACCAACGAGGTGATCTGGTTTTCGGAGCGCGACGACTGGGGCCAGCTCTACCTGTACGATCTCGCCACCGGCCAGCTCAAGTCGAAGATTACCAGCGGGGAAGGGAACGTCGGCCAGCTGCGACGCGTCGACGAGAAGAACCGCCTGCTCTACTTCGTCGGTAACGGCAAGGAGTCCGGTCGCGATCCGTACTTCCGCCATTTTTACAAAATCAGGATGGACGGAACCGGCCTGACACTGCTCACTCCTGAAAACGCCGACCACGAGATATCACTCGCGCCATCGGGTCAGTACTTCGTCGACACCTATTCGCGACCCGAAGTGCCGCCGGTCTCAGTACTGAGGGATCTCACCGGAAAGAAAGTCGTCACCCTCGAGACGGCCGACATCTCCGGCTTGACTGCGATCGGTTGGAAACCGCCGATGCCGATCACCGTCAAGGCTCGCGATGGCAAGACGGACCTCTATGGCCTGATGTACGTGCCAACCAATCTCGATCGCGCCAGGAAATACCCGATCGTCAATCACATCTATCCGGGCCCGCAGACGGGCAGCGTCGGCGGTCGCAGCTTTTCTCCCGCGCGCGGCGATGCCCAGGCGCTGGCGGAGCTCGGGTTCATCGTCGTGGAAATCGACGGAATGGGGACGCCGTGGCGATCGAAGTCGTTCCACGATGCGTACTACGCCAGAATGGGTGACAACACTCTGCCCGACCAGGTCGCCGGGATGAAGGAGCTGGCGCAACGGTATCCTTTCGTCGACATCAACCGCGCCGGCATCTACGGGCACTCGGGCGGCGGATTCGCTGCGGCCGATGCCATGTTCCGCTATCCCGATTTCTTCAAAGTCGGAATCTCCGAAGCGGGCAATCACGACCAGCGCAACTACGAGGACGACTGGGGCGAGCGCTATCAGGGATTGTTGACGCGTGGTCCCGGCGGCTCCGACAACTACGCGCCGGAGGCGAATCAGCTCCAGGCAAAAAACCTGAAGGGGAAATTGCTGCTCGCGCACGGGACCATAGATGACAACGTCCCGCCTTACAACACGCTGCTGGTCGTGAACGAGCTGATCAAGGCAAATAAGGATTTCGATTTGATCCTTCTCCCCAACCGCGCCCATGGATTTGGCAATGAGCCCTACATGGTGAGGAGACGGTGGGACTACTTCGTCAAGAATCTTTTGGGAGCGGAGCCGCCGAAGGAGTATGAGATAAAGTCGGGAGCCCGATGAAAGAAGATCAACTGAAGACTACCAGCTGGGTGCTGTTGACCTTCGTTCTTGCCGCATCGACCGCCGACCTCGGCGCACAGAACCCAGCCCCCAAAGTATTCACTCACGCCGACACTATTCGTGGCTCGAATACTCCGCAGCGCTCCTGGTGGGATGCGAGCTTCTACGATCTGCACGTGAAAGTGAACCCCGCTGACAGCAGCATTAGCGGCTATAACGCGATCACCTACCGCGTCATCAAACCAGCACGCGAGATGCAGATAGATCTGCAGCTGCCGCTCGTCGTCGACAGCATCGTCCAGGATGGACTCGAGCTCAGCGCCCGGCGCGACGGCAACGCGTTCTTCGTCACCATGATCGCGCCGCAGAAAGCCGGCACGAAGAAGACCATTTCGGTCTACTACCACGGCAAACCGACGGTCGCGACTCGCCCGCCCTGGGACGGCGGGTTCGTGTGGGCTCTCGACAGCCTCGGTCGCAAATGGATCGTGACCGCGAACGAAGGATTGGGCGCCAGCGTCTGGTGGCCGAACAAGGACCTGCTGGCCGACGAACCGGATAGCCAGCGCGTCGCGATCACAGTTCCCGACTCGCTGATCGATGTCTCGAACGGCCGGCTGCGCAGCACCACGCCCAACTCCGATAGCACGACCACCCATGAGTGGTTTGTCGTGAATCCCATCAACAATTATGACGTTGCCCTCAACGCCGGCCATTACGCGCACTTTGGCGACGAATATCAGGGAGAGAAGGGGAAGCTCAGCCTCGATTTCTATCCGCTCGACTACCACCTCGACACCGCGAAGAAGCAATTCCAGCAGGTCAAGCCAATGCTACAGTGCTTCGAGAGCTGGTTTGGTCCGTACCCGTGGTACGAAGACGGGTACAAGCTGGTCGAGACGCCGCACCTCGGCATGGAGCATCAAAGCGCGGTCGCCTATGGCAATCACTACAAGAATGGCTACCTCGGTCGCGATCGCTCAGCGACAGGTCACGGACTGCAATGGGATTTCATCATCATCCACGAGAGCGCGCACGAGTGGTGGGGCAACAGCATCACCATGAAGGACCAGGCCGACATGTGGATTCACGAGAGCTTCGCGACTTACGCCGAAGGACTCTTTACCGAATGTCAGCAGGGGAAAAAGGCAGGCGCCGAGTACACTATCGGTCAGCGCAGGATCATTCGAAACGACAAGCCGATCATCGGCGCCTACGGTGTGAACGACGAAGGCTCAGGCGACATGTATGACAAGGGCGCCAACATGCTGCTCACGATTCGCCAGCTGGTCGACGACGACAGTCGCTGGCGCGGCATCCTGCGCGGATTGAATAAAACCTTCTGGCACCAGGCGGTGAACACGAAGCAGGTCGAGGATTACATCAGCCGCCAGTCGGGTTTGAATCTGAGCAAGGTCTTCGACGAATATCTGCGGACGACGAAAATCCCCACGCTCGAGTACAAGATCCAGGGTCAAAAGCTCTCTTACCGCTGGGCCAACGTCGTGCGCGGGTTCGCTATGCCGATCAAGGTCAGGACGGCGACTGACAGATTCGGTTGGATTCGCCCGACCGAGAATTGGAAATCGATCGCGCTAAAACTGAACCGGCCTGAGGATTTCCGCGTCGACGAGAATTTCTACGTCAACGCAAAGGACATCCTCAAGCCGGCCGCGGATTCAACTACCGCGCGTAAAGTCCAGTAACTCTCGCCGTTGCCAACCTGTTGGCGTGCAGGTTGAAACCAACCATTGCCGCCGTCGCGTCGCCGGGAACGTCGAGCTTGTCGGTCTTGAGCGCGAAGACAGTGATGTGATAGTGATGCGGCTTGTCGCCCACTGGAGGACACGGGCCGCCATATCCCTTTGATCCGAAATCGGTCCTGCCTTCCTGGCTTCCTCGCGGTGCGTTGCGTCCGTTACCCGCGCCCGCCGGTAAGCCCGTTGCGGTGGCGGGAATGTTGTACATCACCCAATGCCACCAACCGCTGCCCGTCGGCGCGTCAGGGTCGTACATGGTAACGGCGAATGATTTCGTGCCAGCCGGAGCATTCGACCAGTTCAGAGCCGGCGAGGTGTTCTGCCCGCCGCAGCCCATTTGATCAAAGACGTGCGCTGCTGTGATGCGTCCCTTCGACTCCAGATCGGGCGCGGTGAGTTTGAATTTTCCCTGAGCCTGGGCTGCTTTTCCTTTAGCGGTGGCTTTTGCTGCCTGAGCGCCGGCGATCGAAACGCCAGAAACCAATGCAACCACGACGAATGCTGCCTGCCGGTACCGGTACGAGTTGAACATCACCATCCTCCTTGTTCGCTGATCAGGATCCTCCTATCTCCAGACTGCGAGAATGATTCCCGCGAGGACGAACGAGACCAGATTGTACATCGAGTCGATCACCCACAGCTGTTTCGGCTTGCCGGAAAAGAGTGCCGTGGCGAAGCTCGTCGAGCCGGCGAAGCCCAGCCAGAGCATGGCGGCAAAAATGGCTCCGTGCGCCGCGTTCATATCGGTAACCTGCGCCAGATGGCCAAGCACCGCCGCCAGCACGTACGCCTGGATGAAAGCGGAGACAAACGCGGCGAAATACATCAGCGGCATGTTCGCGGCGGCGGCTTCCGCTCGCATCTGTTCTTCCGTCTTATTGTGCAGGGCGATCCACCTCTTGGCGAAGAGCGCGGGCGAGTACCACAGACCACCGAGAGCAAAGATCACGATTGCTGCGACCAGCACGGCCAGGTAATTGACTACCGGGAAGTGGTCCATTGCTGTGCCTCCGTCGGCTTTTTTTTGGGTGCGTGGTTGGCCGGGTAGGCCGAGCAGGAATCTACGCTTGACGGGCCAAACTTGCAGCAGTGGAAATCAGGCTGATTGCTGCCTTCGCCGCAGCCCCATCCTGATCCACGAGGGGATCGTACGCAGTCAACGAGATGCCGGCGATGCGAAACGCTTGCGCGATCTGGGTCAGCGCGTAGTCCATGTCGTCGAGCGTCAATCCGCCCGCCACTGCAAACTTGTTGGCCGACGCGATGCTTGAATCGAGGACGTCCAAATCGAGGTGAACGTAGATTCGATCGACGTGCTCGTTGATAGAGGTGAGCGCTCGTTTGAGCGTCGAGCGAACCTGTCGGGGCTCGATGACCCGAACGCTGGACTGGTCGAGCAGTCCGCCTTCCAGAGAGTCGATGTCTCGCGTTCCGACAAGGCAGACGCGGTCGTCGGAAAGCGGGGTGAAGCCGGGCACTGTCGCCGCGAGCTGGGTCCAGCAGCGGCCGGTGAGAATCGCTACGGCTGTGCCGTCGAGGAACCCGCTGGTCGTAGTCTCAGGAGTGTTGAAGTCAGCGTGCGCGTCGAACCATGTCACGCCGATCGAGGTTGCGCCCAATCCGGCCAGCGTCCCGACTGCAGTGTTGCAATTTCCAGCCAGCACCACCGGCAGTCGATTCGAATCACGCGCTTCGCGGACCGCGGCCGAGAGCATTCGCATCAGCTCGAAGCTGGTTTGGATCTCGGCGTGCCATCCATCCGCAGGCAGCTCCGCGATTTTCAGGTAAACGCGATGGCCGTCACCACGGAGTGTGTGTTGCAGTCCAGCGGCGAGGAGTGCTTCGGGCCCGGCGCCCATTCTAACGCCGCGATTCCCGGAATCGTACGGAACAGCGAGTAGCTGGATGTCCACTCGCTAAAGCTAGTGTCTCTTAGTCTCTATAGACGTCTGAGAACTGCTTCTTCAGCGCTTCTACCTTCGGCTTGTCGTTGATCACGATGTACAGCTGATTCGGATGCTGCGCGAGGTAGTTCTGGTGGTACTCCTCAGCGGAATAGAATCCGGACAGCTTCGCGACCTGGGTGACGATCGGGCGTGAGAAAGTCTTCGCTGCCGTCAGCTGCTTGATGTAGCTCTCCGCCACCTGCTGCTGCTGCGCGTTTCTGTAGAAGATCGCCGAGCGGTACTGAGTGCCATGGTCGGGTCCCTGGCGATTGAGCTGCGTCGGATCGTGCGCCACCGAGAAGAAGATCTGCAGCAGCTTGCCGTAGGAGACCTCCGACGGATCGTAGATCACTTCGACGGACTCAGCGTGTCCGGTCGTACCAGTGCTGACTTGCTCGTACGAAGGATTGGCGAGCTGACCGCCGGCATATCCGGAGATCGCGCGCTTCACTCCCTTCACGTGATCGAACACCGCTTCGACCCCCCAGAAGCAGCCACCGGCAAACACAGCCGTATCCTCCGCTGGAGCCGCAGCCAGCTCGGTACCGAGAGTCGGGATGCTAAGCGGTCCGTCGCCTGCGCGTGAGGCACCGCTGCTCAGCCGGACACCGAGTAAGAGGAGTGCAATTGGGATGACGACTAGCGCGATGGCGTAGTTGAGGAGGGAGGCGGAGCGATTCATTGTGCGAGCTCGTTGCGGGAAGGATATGTATTAGACCTTCGATATCGGTGAATTGTTCCTCTGGAAACATAAGAGCGTCAGGTGAAAATCGGTGGCAATCGTCGCTCGCTGGCGCGTCGAAACGGATAGCTCTGCGATAGTCGTTCGTCAAGCTGTGGATAGGGAACGTTCTTGCCCTTCAGGAAAATCCATTCGATATCGACGAACTCGGTGTTCTTCCACATCCCGATTCCCACCTGCTTCTCAAGATCCAGCTCATGCTTGGAGGCGATCGACAGGCTTTCCAGTGCGTCGAACGCGCGTTCCTGAAATTCTCGCATGATTGGCACCGTCAGGAAGCCGCAGCCGGTGCGCGACGCCATCCGAAACGGCAGCTCGAACCTATTCGCGCGCACAGCCTCCAGAGCAAGACGAAGCTGATGCTTCAAAGCCCGCAGCTCGTACCTTCCGAGCAAACCGATCTCGGAAAGAATTTCGTAGCGATCGTCGGTCGATGGGCCGCCATCCTCGTCGTGTTCGCCTTCCGGCTCTTCCTCCAGAGCTGCGATCTCGGCTCCGAGACTGTCCAGCACGAATGAGAACTCGCACGCGGTCGGCCCGCCGCGCGAGCGCGCCGCTCGCTCGAGGCTCGAGCTCGGCGGGGATGCAAAATCTTCCAGCAGATATTGTCCGATGAGCGCCGCTTCGCTGACCGCGGTCGCTGGCGGATCCCAGCTCAAAAGGATGTCACGGCGAAAATTGAAGTAGTCCAGCAATTCCGCCGGCGTCACGAAATGGTGGCAGATCTCGAAGTAGTCGGTGTCGCGAAGGATGTGGACGAATCCGCCGTTTCGATTCTGCTTGAACCGGGCAGCGCGAAAGGCGCGCGTCTTGGGTGGAACACGATAGATGAGAATGCCGACGAACGATTGGGCGTCTTTCGTCGAGATGGTAAGGCGGTGACCGAAGTGGTTCACCACCGACAAGCTGACGTAGCCCGCGAGAAGGTCGCGAGTACTTTGTATGCGCCTCACTCCTTTTCTGACTACCTGGCCCGAGACCCACTTCTCGATGTCACCGGCTTTCGACGCCACCTTCTGCTCTCGTTCGCGCAGCTGGAAAATGAATCCAATGTTGTCGAGGAGCATCACCCGGTCCGCCAGCTCGGGCTGTTTTTCCGAGATGATAGGGAGCTGATTCGTCGCGAACGAGAAGGCGCGCATGAATACGTTCGCGTGTTGCTGGGCGATGAAATCGTGAAGGAGGCTGGTCGGCTCTTTCGCGCTCTCTCTCACTCGCGGTTCGGTCAGAATCGTCTCGGTCGCCGTTCCCAGGCCAACAGGAGCGCCGCTCCCACGAGACCGGTGATGATGCAGAAGAGGTACAGCACGCGCACGCTCACCAGGCCGTAGAGCGGGTTTGCATCGCTGAACGGCCGGAATGGCCGCATGTCGGCGTGCATGATGCTGTCGAGGACCGAATGAAACACGCCGCCGAAAACTCCGCTGGCTACGGCGATTGGCATCCGGTATTCCGCGCCCAGCGCTTCGGGAACTATGTCTCGCGGTCGCGCCCACCACCTTCCGACTCGCCAGACGATCAACCCGCACAACAGCCCGATCAGTCCGCCGAGGAAAAAGGTGTGCGCCTGGCGATGGATGGGATAGTCGCCATGGAGAAGGTGATAGCCGGATTCCAGGTCGATGACGACCTGCGTCACCGAATACGCCGCGACCGAGAACTGGTGCGGCGCAACCGCCTTGATGAGAAGACCCGGACCGAAATGGAACGGAGTTGCGGGCATTGCGCTCCAGCCAATCTATCTGGCGGTACTCGGCTGACGCGAGGTGCAATTCCGTTCAGTGCGTGGTCAGGTCACCCTTGAGTTAGACCATTACCGCTCCGCCGGCGACGTCGACTATGACGCCGGTCACCCAGTCGGATTCGCTCGATACGAGAAAGAGCGCAGCACTGGCTACGTCTTCGGGCGTCCCGAGTCGACGCAAAGGATGCGTTCCGACGAGTGACTGTTTTTGCTCGTCCGGGATTCGCTGCTCGTTGCGCTCGGTGAGGATCGTTTCCGGAGCCAGGCAATTCACACGGATACCGAACGGTCCTGCCTGCGCCGCGACGTCCTGAGTCAGAATCTGGATGCCGGCCTTCGCGGCAGCGTAGGGAATCGGCGAGTTCGGATGCGGCCGCCGAGCGGCGGCGGAAGAGATCGTGACGATGCATCCTGATTTGCGCCGCTTCATTCCGGGCAGGACGCTCTTGATGGTCAGAAAAGTCGCGGTGAGGTTTCCGTCCACTGTTGCACGCCAGCCCTCTTCCGGTATTTCCTCGAACTGCGCCGGCGGCGTGAAATTCCCGCCAGCATTCACTACCAGAATCTCGATCGGGCCGAGCTTTCGCTCGACTTCATTGCGAATTGCCTCGATCTCGGTGAACCTGGTGACGTCGCCGGTAACCTTGATGGCTAGGCCGCCTCCTCGTTCGATCTCGCCGACAACCGCAGAGAGGGCTGCCTCGTCGCGGCCATGCACTGCCACCTTCGCGCCCTCGGCGGCAAAGCGCTTCGCGATAGCCGCGCCGATGCCGCGGCTACTGCCGGTGATGAGGGCTACCTCCCCATCGAGAGCGCGGGTGCGCATCAGCTAGCCCTTACAGTGTCGGTTTCAGCACCATCGCCGCGATGACGACGGCGAATAGAATCAGGTAGATGATTTGCGCGTTCCAGAGTCGACGCGCCGCCGCGGCAACGGCGACGTCGTCACCCGCCGCCGAGGCTAGTTGCATGAGCTCCGAAGTGCGCTTGCGAATCAGAAAGCCGCCGAGCAAGCCGTGAACCAGCACGCCGCCGTAGCCGAACCAGACCCAGAACGTGCCGAATCCCACGTGACCGATTCCGACCATCGCCAACCCGGTAAGAAGAACTACTCCCGCTGCTGGTCCTACCACGACCTGGCCGTAACTCATCATCTGGCGCAGAATTCCACTGAGCAAAGCCCGATTTCTTTCCTTGGCGATTCGCCACGTTGCAACCGCCAGTCCAGCCAATCCGCCGATCCAGATCACCACTGACACAACGTGCAGGAACTTGAGAATCGTGTACGCGTTCACCTTCCCCTCGGGGTTTGAATCGCTGCAAATTATCCGGCTAGTTGAAGCAATTCAACTATTGACGAACTACAAACGTCTGACTGCCCCCGGTCATTCCTGGCATGCTAATTTCCGGTGATGCCGCAAAAGGACAAAGCCGCTCTCGCTGCTGAGGCGTGGAAGCGACTGTTCGGGTTCTTCATGCGAACGCGCAGCCAGCGCGACCGCGTTCTTGCCCGACTTGGCTTGACGCCCAACGATGTTCGGGCCCTCACCGAACTCGGCGTTTCGACGGGTCGGACGATGCGATCCCTCGCCGAGGAGTGGGGCTGCGATGCGTCCAATGCAACTTTTATCGTGGACCGTCTCGAGAAGCGAGGCCTGGTCGAGCGCAGAGCTAAGCCGGGCGATCGGAGGGTCAAGCTGGTAGTTCTCACCGCCGCCGGCGCCAAAGCGCGCAAAAAACTTCTCGAAGGCTTGCACGATCCGCCCCCGGAGCTGCTCGAGCTTCCGCGCGCCACTCTGGAAGTATTGCGCGATTCGTTGCCCGGCGCGCGAGAATAGAACGACAACGGAAGACTACCAGCGCCCAGCTGGTAATCTTCCGCTACAGTTCATCATTCACTTGATCGGCCAGGTACCGCCTACCGCTTTGTAAACCGCGACCAGCGCCGTTGCCGCAGCGGTGCGTCCGACGACGAGTTGATTCTCTGCTTCGAGCAGAGTGCGCTCGGCGTCCAGCACCTGAAGAAAATCAGTCAGTCCTGCCTCGAACCGCTGCTGCGCCAGATCCGCTGCGCGCGCGCTCGAACGTACCGCGTTTTCCAGAATCGCCAAACGCGCGTGCGCGCGATCATACGTGACGAGCGATCCCTCGCTCTCCTCCAGTGCACGTAAGACGGTCGAATTGTAACTCGCCTGTGCTTCTTCCTGTCCGGATGCTGCTACCTCGACGCGCTGCCTTACGCGGCCGAGATCGAAGAGCGGGAAAGTCACGACGGGTCCGATGAAGAGCCGCGAGTTGTCGCGTCTGAACAAAGCGTCCGATGTCGGCGCGAGATAACCGGCGCTGGCGCCCAGTGTAACCTTCGGCAGATACTCTGCGCGCGCAGCTCCGACGAAAAGCGCCTGCGCGGCAAGCTGCCGCTCTGCGCGCAGCACGTCCGGACGGCGACGAACGAGCTGATCCGGAGAGCCAACGTACAGCGTGTCCGGCAAACGCGGCAGTGGACCTGAATCGAGCAGCGCCGCCGGCAACGTCTCAGGAGTGCGACCGAGAAGCGTCGCCAGGCGATTTCGATCGATGGCGATCTGTGATTCGAGTCCCGGGGTCGCGGCAAGCGTGAGATAGAGCACTGACTTCGCCCGCTCGGTGTCGAACGCCGTTCCGCGACCGGCCGCGAGCCTGTCCTCAGTGAGCTTGACGATCTTCTGCTGCGTAGCGGCGTTTCGCTGCGAGACGGCAAGCTGTTGCTGCGCTCCGCGCAAATCGAAATAAGTGCGCGCGACTTCCGCTGCCACGCTCACCTGTACGTCCTCCAATCCATGCTGCGACGCTTCTGCGAGTGCGCTCACACCTCTCACGTTGCGATTCACCCGGCCGAAAATGTCTACCTCCCACGACGCGTCGAAGCCGACATCCCAAAGATTCTGTGCGGGGAGCTGGCTCTGGGCGCCAGGGGTTTGCACGATAGACGCCTGCGTACGGTAGGTAGAACCCGTTCCGGTTATGGTTGGCACCAGATCGAGCGATGCCAGCCTGCGGGCCGCCCGGGCGCTCATCAAGCGCGATTCCGCAATGCGTACATCCATGTTCGCGCGCTGAGCTTCGCGGACGAGCATAGTGAGAGTCGTATCGCCCAGCGTATTCCAGAAGGGAATCGCCGCCGGTGCTGCGCTCACGTGCACCGTGGCTGCTACAGTATCACCGGCCGGAGCCGCAGCCGCTGCTTGCACGCCAGTGGCCACGGCAGTGCCGGTCGGGACGGAGTATGTCGCCGGAACAGGCACTTCCGACGCGCGATATGCCGGCGTACCACAGCCAGCCAGTAAACCACTTGCTACAATAAAAATCCTACGCATGACTGCTACCCTCATCTCCAGCCACCAGCGAGGGCCGCCATGGATGGAGAGGTTTAATGTCGTCAGCAATCTCAACCGGCTTGCCGGAGACCGGCGCCGGAGTCTGGGCGCGCCCGTGTATGTATCCACGCACGAGCACGTAGAAGAGAGGTGTGAACAGAAGCCCAAGGAACGTGACACCGAGCA
Source organism: Gemmatimonadaceae bacterium (assembly GCA_036506035.1). Taxonomy (GTDB): domain Bacteria; phylum Gemmatimonadota; class Gemmatimonadetes; order Gemmatimonadales; family Gemmatimonadaceae; genus UBA4720. Next base: position 15,077 of record DASXSL010000006.1, read on the forward strand.
TTCCTGAGAACACTGCGATTCCCATCACGCGCCGCATCTCGGCGCCAGCGCCGCTCGCGACGATGAGAGGAATGACGCCGGCGATGAACGCGAACGAGGTCATGAGAATAGGACGCAGCCTGATGCGTGCGGCCTCGAGGGCAGCCGTGAAACGATCGCGCCCCTGACGCTCAAGATCGCGCGCGAACTCGACGATAAGAATTGCGTTCTTGCATGCGAGTCCAACGAGCACCAGCAGGCCAATCTGGGTGAAGACGTTGTTGTCACCGCGAGTCAGCCACACGCCGGCGATCGCGGAGACTAGGGACATCGGCACGATCAGCATGATCACGAGCGGCAACGACCAGCTCTCGTACTGCGCCGCGAGAACCAGAAACACGAGCAGAATGCAGAGCGGAAATACAAGAATGGCGGTATTGCCGGCCAGCTTCTGCTGATAAGTGAGCTCGGTCCATTCGTAGCCGATGCCGTTGGGCAACGTCTCGTTGGCGAGCCTCTCCATTATCTGCACCGCTGATCCGGCGCTCGTGCCCGGAGCGGCACTACCACTGATGTCCGCCGCCGGGTAGCCGTTGTAGTGAGTTACCTGATCCGGACCGTACGATTGCTTCATCGTCAGCACCGATCCAAGCGGGACCATCTCGCCGCGGACGTTTCGAACCTTGAGCTGACCGATGTTGTCCGCGTTCGATCGATAAGGTGCATCCGCCTGCGCGATCACCTGGTAGGTGCGACCGAACTTGTTGAAGTCGTTGACGTACTGAGAACCGAGATAGATCTGCAGCGTCGAGAACACGTTGTTTAGCGGGATCCCCAGCTGCTTGACCTTATCGCGATCGACGTCGGCGAAGAGCTGCGGCACGTTGATCTGGAAGCTGGAGAACGCGCCGGCGAGTCCTGGTGTCTGGAACACGCGGCCGATCAATGCCTGAGTGTTCGCATAAAGCGTCGAATCTCCCAACCCCGCCTTGTCCTCGATCATCATCTTGAAACCGCCGATTGATCCCAACCCGTTCACCGCCGGTGGAGGAAAGACGGCGACGAATCCTTCCTGAATCGTCGAGAACTTCTGATTGAGCGCCATCAGAATGGCGTTGCTCTTCAGGTCCTTCGATTTCCTTTCCTCGAAGGGCTTGAGGCCGAAGAAGATGACGCCTGCGTTCGACTTGGGGCCGAAGCTGCTGATGGACAGTCCCGGGAACGCGACAGCGTGCTCGACACCCGGCGTCTGGAGGGCGAGTGCCGACATCCGTCTGATGACGGCCTCGGTGCGATCGAGCGATGCCGCGTCGGGCAGCTGCGCGATGGCGACGAGGTAACGCTTGTCCTGACTCGGTACGAACCCCTTCGGCACTCTCGAGAATCCGAGAACGCCAATCAGAACGAGCACCCCATACACCGCGAGCGCAAGAACGGAGCGATGCGTCACCCGCTGTACGACAGTGCCATAGCGATGGGACGCCCGACCGAAGAGACGGTTGAACGGATCGAACAGCCAGCCAAGCCACCGGTGCATGAAGCGTGTTGGCGCATCTTCAGCCGCACCGCGCGGCTTGAGCAGCACGGCGGCGAGCGCCGGCGACAGCGTCAGCGAGTTGAACGCCGAGATCAGCGTCGAGAACGCGATGGTGAGCGCGAACTGCCGGTAGAACTGTCCGTCCAGGCCGCTGATGAATGCCACAGGGACGAAGACCGCGGACAACACCAGCGCAATGGCGATGATCGGTCCGCTCACTTCTTCCATCGCGCGGTGGCTCGCATCGAGAGGCGAAAGGCCCTCTTCGATGTGTCGCTCCACGTTCTCCACCACGACAATGGCGTCGTCGACGACGATTCCGATCGCCAGCACGAGTCCGAAAAGCGACAACGTGTTGATCGAGAACCCGGTTGCGAGCATTACGGCAAATGTGCCAACGATGGAGATTGGTACTGCGACGAGGGGGATGATCGATGCGCGCCACGTCTGCAGGAAGAGAACGACAACGATGACAACCATCAGAGTGGCCAGCATCAGCGTGTAGACGACCTCGCGAATTGAATCGCGGACGAACAAGGTCGGATCATAGACGGAAGACCATTCGACTCCCTGCGGGAATCGGGTCTTCAGGTCGGCCATCTTCGCGCGAATGTTACTGGATAGCGCCAGCGCGTTCGACCCTGGGGCCTGGAACACCACGACGGCGACGGCCGGCTTGTTGTCGAGCAGCGCGCGCAGACCGTACGTTCCCGGGCCGAGCTCGATGCGCGCGACGTCGCGCAGACGGGTGACGGCTCCGTCAGCGCTGGTCTTGACGATGATGTTGCCGAATTCCTTTTCGTCGGTGAGTCGCCCGCGGGCGACGACGGTCAGCTGATATGCAACCGGATCATTGACGGGCGGGGCGCCAACGGTGCCGGCCGCGACCTGGAGGTTCTGCTCGCGAATCGCTTGCACGACATCACTCGCCGACAATCCGTACGAGGCGACACGGTTCGGGTCGAGCCAGACGCGCATCGCGTAGTCACCGGCGCCGAACACGATCACCTGCCCGGCGCCGGGAATTCTCGAAAGCTCGTTGCGGACGTTCAGCAGCGCATAGTTGCGGAGGTA
>DASXSL010000007.1:0-3380 GCA_036506035.1 Gemmatimonadaceae bacterium
ACCGAGACTGAACGCCTGCAGCCACGGGCGCACGTGCTCGCCCTTGATGCCGAGTTTCTCGTCTCGCTCGCGGGCGCGTGAGATCGCGATGTGAATCACATCGTAAGGATCGGCGTTGGGGTGCGGCAGCTGGAATGAGCCGGGCGGATAGTGCGATGGATAAACCATCGGCAGCACGACATCGACCGACTCCGTTATCGGCTCCCATTTCTGTCCGACCTCGAGTGCGCCGCCGACAGTCGTTACCAGACCGAAGATGTCGGCGGTCGTGCGAACACCAAGCTTAGCGAAGCGCGCCTTCGCCGTCTTCAAGAATTCGGCGAGCACTTCGGGCTTGCTGCGGCCGGCCTGCTCCGGGAAAACCTGCTGCGGCAGACTCTTGAACGGCTCAGGAAAGCGGATGTAGTCGAACTGGATCTCGCCGAATCCCATTTTGATCGCTTCTTCGGCGACGCGAAAATTGTACTCCCAGATCGCGTTCGCGTACGGATTCACCCAGGTCTGACCCTTCTTGTCATGCCAGGCAGTTCCATCTGCCTTTCTGATGGTATGATTGGGATTGTTGCGCGCAGTGACGGAATCCTTGAACACGACGATGCGGGCTACCGGCAGAATTCCGTGAGCGCGGATCGTGTCGACCAGCGCGCGAAGATTGTGCGCCTTCACCTGCGTGCCGGCGTTTCTCTTCAACATCGGATCGGCAGGATCGAAGTTCAGACCGAACTCGTCCTTCACATCGATGATGAGAGCGTTGATCTCGGTCGAGTCTGCAATTCCGATCAGATGCTTCAGCCGGCGCGTATTGGCGGCGAAGCGGAAAACGTAGAGCCCGCGCGCCGGTAGCGTTCCCTTGATCAGCGAGTCGAGGACAGGCGGTGTCGGATGCTGGCCGACGGCAATTGCCGCGCGCGTAACTGTATCGGTGTCCGCCGCAGCTTTGGGCGCGGGACTCGCGACTGATCCGACCTCATGAACTGTCGGGCCGGCCGAAGCCTGCAGATCGGGGGTAGCGCTCTTGGCGGATGCTTCGTGGGTGCCGGTGCAGGCAAGCGCCGACGCTGCCGCCACCGCAGTCATCGCGAGGGTGATCTTGTGAAATGACATCCTATGGTATGGAATGCAGGAGAGAGCGGGGTCCAATCTAATACGGCAGGCGCTCAATATCCCCTGCCAAATACGCTCGGACTCCTGAAATAGTACTAGTCAGTTGCGATTTTGGTCCGTGGACGTCGAGAGGCAAGGCTGCCACCGATCAGCCTGACTTACCCGATATATTTGCCGAGATGCGTTTCCCGACAATCGTTCTCCTTTCTCTCGCCGGAGCGTGCGCGCTCCCGCTGCCACCACCGCCCGCCGCCGAGTTCCTCGTTTCGGCCGGAGATCAGACTTATTGGGTGCGGAGCGACAACTCCGGCCTCAGGATCCGCGGGTCACCGCTGATCCTGGCCCGCACTGGTGGACGCTACTACGAGATCTTCGTCGGTGAAATCGATCGCTCGTTTCCGAAAGCACTGCTGAGTGGCGAGCGGGTCTTCAGACGCGATCTGGCGACCGGCGACTCGACCATGATCTATGACGACACCGCAGTCGTTCGGCTCGCGGCGGAGTATCATCGGCGCCACCCGAGTGCTCAGCTGCTCGGCCCCGACGATGATCCCGACGACGACGTCGACATCACCGCCGTCGGAGAAACCGACATCCTCAACGTCCTCGGTCCCTACATCGCGCTCGAGCACCGGCTCTCGATCGAGCGGCAGGACGATCACGATCAGGATGACACGACCCGGGCGGTAATCGACCTGCGCAGTGGAAAACCCGTCGAGCTCGAGCGGATGCTACGCGATCCGTCGGTGCAGGAAGCTGCTGGTGAGGGCGGACTCGTCAATCGCAGGTGGAGGCACGACGGCTACGACGTCGTCTCCCGCTACGATTCGGTCCACAAGATGAATGCGCTGGCGCTGCGCGATCGGCGTGGACGCGAATGGAAACTTGGCCTCGTCGCGACGAGCTTCGTCCAAATCTTCTGGCTCGACAAGCCGCGGGTCGACGCCCAGACCCGGCACGCCCTGGCTCGCGCGTTCAACGATGCGACGACGTATGGCGAGAGCATCCAGCAGGTCTCGCGTCACAGAGGAATCCGAGTGAAGCCACCGCAGTTCACGCATCGTCAAGGAATCCGGGTGAAGTCCACGCTCAAAGCGACAGGACGTCAGACTTGAGACAGCCGGCTCGCCCCGTTCGCGAAAGCCAGCACGAGGCTTCTCAGCTCATGATGCCGCAGCACGCCAACGTGCTCGGCAACGTTTTCGGCGGTGTCGTGCTATCGATGATGGACACTACCGCCGCCGTCTCGGCGATCAGGCACGCGCGCCACATCTGCGTAACGGTGTCGGTCGATCGCGTCGATTTCCGGGAGCCGATTCACGTCGGCGAGCTTCTCATCATGAAATCGAGCGTGAATTACGTCGGCAAGACGTCGATGGAAGTGGGCGTCAGGGTGGAGACCGAGAACCTTCTTACAGGGGTTCGGTTGCACACCAACTCGTGCTATCTGACCTTCGTCGCCGTCGACAGCAGCGGCAAGCCGGTACCCGTTCCGCCGCTAAAACCCGAGACGCCTGATGAGATTCGCCGCCATGAAGCGGCGAAATTGCGTCGGGAGCGTCGGCTCCACGAGAGAATTTCTGAGGAAGATTCGCGAGGGAAGCGCACTTGACCGGACATACGCAGGGCACCACTGTAAGAGGCATGGAAAAACTGTTCACGGTCGATGAAGCGAACCGCACGCTTCCACTGGTGAGAAGAATCGTCGAAGATCTCGTCCGCGATCACCACCTCTGGGAAGAAAAAGTGCGTGAGTTCGAGCTCGCCACCGTTGGATCAAGTCCCGAGCACCCCGATGTGATTGCAGAGCTGCTGCAGATCGAAGCGCAGCGACTGGCCAGCGACATCGAGCACTACATCGCCGAGCTGAACGACCTGGGCGTCATCTGCAAAGGGATGGACACCGGCCTGGTGGATTTTCGCGGACAGATCGATGGGCGCGAGGTGTTCTACTGCTGGAAACTCGGCGAGCCGAGCGTGCAGTTCTGGCACGAGATCGACGCTGGGTTCGTCGGGCGTCAGAGATTGTATCCGCTGGCGGTCACCTCTAGCTCGGCGAGGTAGATGGCGAGACAGATCAGGCCCTTCCGCGGACCCGACGGGACAAATTGGGGTGTCGAGGTGCAGGTGCCGGGCGCGAGCAACGCGATGATCGTCTTTCATCATCCCGGCGGTAAGACCGCGCGTCTCGATCGGTACGCGTGGGACATCTGGAATGGGCCGGAATCCCGGAGCGTGACGTCGCGCGTCGCGCCCGAGAAGATCATGCAGTCGCT
>DASXSL010000008.1:0-25414 GCA_036506035.1 Gemmatimonadaceae bacterium
TTTTCCGCGGCTGGTTTGAGAATGGACCGGCTCGCCCGATCCCACCGAACATTTGCCGAATTCATACGTTAGCCGAAGATCGACCGAAGCGCAAGCTTTTCCTGACTGGACCAAGCCCACGGGCGCCCTCGGCGAGTTGACGGACGAGGCAGCGTCGCGCGCCGCAACGCTGCGCCCGTTCTTGGACGAGCTTCGCCGTCGCGCGGAAAAAACTGAGACTGCTCCGAGCCTGATGGAGGTCCTCAGAGGGCACGATGTAAAGATTATCGCCGAGTTGAAAAGGTCGTCCCCGTCGAAAGGCGTAATCAATTCAGAGATCGACGTTGAGCGACAGGTGAAGGCGTACGAGCGTGGCGGAGCTGCTGCGATCTCGATACTGACCGAGCCAACGCGTTTCGGAGGGTCGAACGAGGACCTGGTGAAGGCGCGGGCTGCGACACGGCTTCCTCTGCTCAAGAAAGATTTCCACGTCGACGTCGCCCAGATCTTCGAGGCGAAAACCCTCGGCGCGTCGGCCGCCCTCGTCATAGCGCGCGCCGTCGATCCGAAGCGTCTGCTCGAATTGCTCGACGCGGGGCGCGATGTCGGTCTCGAGATTCTGGTGGAGGTACGTGACGAAGCCGAGCTGGAGCTTGCGCTCGCCTACCAGGTGCAACTAATCGGTGTCAACAACAGGAATCTCGAGACGCTGGTCATCGATCCTGCGACCGCAACGACGCTGATCCCGTTCGTCCCGCGGGAAGTGATTGCCGTCGCCGAGAGCGGTGTCAAATCAACTGCGGACGTAACCCGGTTGGCCGCAGCGGGTGCGGACGCGGTGCTGGTTGGCTCGGAGATCTCGAGCTCGACGGATCCGGAGGCAAAGGTAAGATTGCTGACGAAAATTCCGAGGGTCGAGAATGCTCGCAAAGGTTAAGTTCTGCGGCATGACGCGCCCCCAGGATGCCGCGCTCGCCGCCGAGATCGGAGCGAGTTACGTAGGAGTGGTATTCGCCGATGGACCTCGCCGGGTCGATCCAGCGACCGGCCGGAGAATTCTCGATGCCGCTGGCAGCACAGTGAAGCGCGTCGGCGTCTTCGGCACCAACGAGCCGGAGGAGATTGGACGTGCCGCCGAGACCGCGGGGCTCGACGTCGTGCAGCTGCACGCCGATCCCTCGACCTCCGACGTCAAAGCGATGCGGGGGAGATTCCGGGGTGAGATCTGGGCGGCGATTCGAATTGCAGGTTCACATATCTCCGCCGATGCGGAGCTTCTCTTCGATGCCGCTGACGCAGTGGTTCTTGATGCGCGCAGCGAGAAGCGACTAGGCGGCACTGGGCACGCGTTGCCCTGGAATGATCTGGCGGTCGATCTCGCCCGCGATCGTGGCGGCGCCGCAGTCGTCCTGGCCGGGGGACTCAAGCCAGATAATGTGATGAGCGCAATTCGTACTCTCGGTCCCGATGTGGTCGACGTCTCCTCTGGTGTCGAGAGCTCGCCCGGAATCAAAGATCCGTGGCTGATGAGGGAGTTCTACGCCGCCGCGACAGGTCGACGGGTGGGCTAGCTTGCCGACGGATACGGTTCACCGCTTCGGCGCTTTTGGTGGCAGGTACGTTCCCGAGACGCTGATTCCAGCGCTCGACGAGCTCGACGCGGCATTCCACGAAGCGCAGCGCGATCCGGAGTTTCAGAAGGAGCTCGATCGACTCCTCAAGGAGTACGTGGGCCGGCCATCGCCGCTGAGCACAGCACCTCGACTCTCGTCCGAGGTTGGGTGCGCGGTCTATCTCAAGCGAGAAGACCTCAATCACACCGGCGCGCACAAGATCAACAGCGCGTTGGGGCAGGGGCTGCTCGCGCAGCGAATGGGCAAGCGACGCATCATCGCCGAGACTGGAGCGGGACAGCACGGAGTGGCAACGGCGACGGTGTGCGCGCGTTTCGGTCTCGAGTGCATCGTCTACATGGGCGAAGAGGACATGCGCCGTCAGGAGCTGAACGTCTACCGCATGCGCCTGATGGGAGCGAAAGTCGTCCCTGTTCTCTCGGGCACGCGGACGCTGAAAGACGCAACGAGCGAAGCCATCCGCGACTGGGTCACCAACGTCAACGACAGCTACTATATCATTGGCTCAGTCGTTGGTCCGGCACCGTATCCGCGGATGGTTCGCGACTTTCAATCGGTGATCGGACGGGAGGCAAAAGCGCAGATGCAAGAGATGGCCGGCCGCTCGCCGTCCAGCGTCGTTGCTTGCGTTGGAGGCGGTTCTAACGCGATGGGAATCTTCCATCCATTCGTTCCGGACCGGTCGGTGGAGCTTGTCGGTGTCGAGGCGGCGGGACGAGGCCTCGAGACCGGCGAGCATTCCGCGTCCTTGCTGCGTGGAATTCCGGGGGTGCTGCACGGTTCCCTCAGCTATCTCCTTCAGGACGAGAAAGGGCAGGTTCACCCCGCTCACTCGATCTCCGCCGGTCTGGATTACCCGGGTGTGGGGCCGGAGCACGCCTATCTCAAGGAGACCGGTCGTGCCCTCTATGTGTCTGTGACCGATGATGAGGCGGTCGAGGGGCTGGGAATCCTCAGCCGTCTCGAGGGGATCATCCCCGCCCTGGAGACGTCACACGCCGTCGCCTGGGTCGTCAAAGAGAAGGGGCGGTGGAGCAGAGACGACGCGGTGCTGATCTGCATCAGCGGTCGGGGCGACAAGGATCTCGCGCAGATAACACAAATGGGACTTCTTCCGGCATGACAACGTCGGTGCCAGCAAAGACCGGGGCAGACGAGCTCGACGAACCGTCGTTCCCGATCGTTTACGTCACCGACCTGCTGAAGGCATTCGTCAAGGCCGTCCGCGCGACGCAGATGTACCTGCCGAACAACCCGATGCACGCGCGTGCACTCGATGCGGTGAAGGAAGCATTTGCCGCAGTGTGGCAGCACGCCGACGAGCTCGTGCTTCAGGTCGTCGAGACGCACCTCGATTGGGAAGGGCGCGTCGTTCTCGACGAGCATGAGCGCACCAGCGACAACATCGCCTGGCTCCTCTACAAGGACGGCATTCGCGAGCTCACCATCCTCAAAGGCTTCGAGCACGAGGAGCTCGCCGTCTTTTTCAATCTCCTCCAGCGGGTGCGCAAAGCCACCGACGACGATGACGATCTGCTCACCCTGATGTGGGAGCGGGAGTTCATCACCCTCCAGTACCGCTACGTCGACCTCACCCAGGAAGGCGGCCCTGGCGTCGAATCGATGGAGCGCGCGGAACAAAAAGAAAAAATTCTCTCGCCTGCCCAGGCTGAAGCAGGTCTGGAATCGACGCAGTCGTCCATCGCCAAACTGGACGATTTCGATTCAACACTCTACTTCCTCGACGACCGCGAGGTCGAGTACCTGCAGCAGGAGATCAAGCGCGAGTTCTCCACCGATCTCCGTCCCGCCGTAATTGCGTCGCTCCTCGACACCTTCGAGAATCAGAAAGACCCGACGGTAAGAGAGGAAATCTGCGGCCTCCTCGACTATTTCCTCCTGATTCTGCTTTCCACCGCGCAATACAGAAATGCGGCGTATCTGCTGCGCGAAGCCGGCGTGACAGCGAACCGCACGCCTGAAGTTCTCGAAACACAAAAGCAGCGTCTCACTCAGCTCAATGAGCTGATGAGCGATCCGAAGCCCCTCGGTCAACTGCTGCAGGCGCTCGAAGATTCCCCGCTGCGCGCCCCCCAGCACGAGTTGGATGAGTTGTTCGGGATTCTGCAGCCCAGAGCCCTCGAGACGATCCTCAGTTGGATCGGCCGCAGCCAGAATCCACAGCTAAAAATGCTCCTCGAGGTGGCTGCCGGTCGTCTCGCCGCCAGCAACAGCGCCGAGCTCATAAGACTGATCGGGTCCGATGATGAGGCCGTCGTGCTCGAAGCAATTCGCCGTGCTGCAGCTCTGAAATCTCCCGCCGCTGTTCCCGCACTCGGCAAAATGCTAACCGTCGGTGAGCCGGACATGCGCGTCGCAGCGGTGACGGCGCTCAACGACATCGGCTCACCCGGCGCAATGCAGATGCTCGAGCGCGCCCTGATCGATGAAGACCGCGAGGTCCGCGTCATTGCTGTACGCTCACTCGGCGCCCGCAACGCCCGCGCGGCGTTGCCACGAATCGAAGCCGCCATCAAAGGAAAGGACCTGCGCGAGAGCAACCTCACCGAGAAGATGGCGTTCTTCGAGGCGTATGGTCTGCTGAGCGGTGACGCCGGCGTTCTGCTGCTCGACGGTCTGCTCAACTCCAAGGGCTTCATGGGCAAGAAGGACGATTCGGAGTATCGCGCGTGCGCGGCGATGGCTCTCGGAAAGATCAACACCGCCAAGGCCAGCGAGGCGCTCAACAAGGCGACCGGTGAGAAGGACGTGATCGTGAGAAACGCGGTCAGCAAAGCCATTCGCGGGGGAGGCACATGACGGCTCCTGCCACGAAAACCGTACGCACCGAGGGCGACAAGCAGGGCGCCAATGTAAGACGAGGCGGGCGCAACTTCATGATCGCGTTCTACGCTGCGCTGCGCGCGATCAAGCTCTATCCCCTTGAGCACAGCGCGGTGCAAAAGACCGTCGCCGAGCTGGCCCAGGTCGCCGAGGAGCTTCGCGCGGAAGAGAGTGAACTGGAATTCAGGATTTCGGGCGAGTTCATATTCCTCAACGAGACTCGCCTGCGCCTCGACCTGAGCAACTACGCGACGTTCGGACACATCCTGACCCTCGCCAAGCTCGCCGGCATCGGCGCAATTCACGTCGGGACCAAGGGAACAGCGCGCGATTGGCAGCTGCTGCTCTCGCTGCTGGGTGCGGAAACCAAGAGCGCGCCGGCTGAGAGATTCAAGGAGATCGTGTCGCGTCTCAAGGAAGCGAAGATCGAGACGTTCCAGGTCGACCCACCCACTGAGACAGCCAGCGACAAGGAGTTCAGCGAGGAAGCGAAGGCGGCTGCCAATCGGACGTACTCGCAGTCGGTGGCAGTCACCAAGGACGTCATCAACTCGGTTCGCATCGGCAAGACGCCGAACATCCGGAAGATCAAGCGAGTGGTGCAGGGAATCGTCGATCAGGTCCTGAACGAGGAGACGTCCCTTATCGGTCTGACCGCGATCCGCGACTACGACGAGTACACGTTCACCCACTCGGTCAACGTCTGCATCTTCTCGATCGCGCTCGGTCGCCGACTCGGCATGACCAAGCTCCAGCTGTACGAGCTGGGCCTGGCCGCCCTCATGCACGACATCGGCAAGTCACGCGTGCCGCTCGATCTGCTGCAGAAGAGCGGCGAGCTCACCGACGAAGAGTGGAAGTGGATGGCCGCGCATCCGTGGCTCGGTGTGCTGGTGCTCTTCCAGTTCCGCCGCCAGCAGGAAGAGCTTTCCTACCGCGCGATGACGGTGTGTCAGGAGCACCACATGAAGATTGACCTGACCGGCTACCCGAAGTGCATCAGGTCGCGACAGGTCAGCTTGCTGAGCAAGATCGTCTCGATCGCCGACGGCTACGACGCGGCAACTTCGCGGCGTGTGTACAAGACGGAAGCGCTCGCCCCATCGGCCGTGCTCGAGGAGATGCGCGACAACCCCCGTCGTGGTCTCGACCAGGTGTTGGTGAAGGCCTTCATCAATCTGCTTGGGATCTATCCAGTAGGGACCCTCGTCGTACTCGATACTTTCGAGCTGGCGGTGGTATCGGCCGCGAACCCGAACCCCGAAGCACTGTCGCGGCCTATAGTCAAGATCATCAGTGATGCGCAAGGGAACAGAATCGCTCCGCCGTTGCAGGTGGACCTAGCCGTCCCGGAGGCAGGAGGACAATATGCCCGGACGATTATCAAGACGGCTGATCCCGAGCGCTATGGCATCACCCCCGGCGACTACCTCATCTAATTCAATCGCGCATCGCTTCGACGCGCTGAAAAAACAATCGCGCACCGCCCTGGTCTGTTACGTAACTGCCGGCCACCCGGACGTCGAGCGTTCATTGGCGACGCTGGCTGCACTCGAGGAGGGCGGCGCTGACATCATCGAGCTCGGAGTCCCTTTTTCCGATCCGATCGCGGATGGTCCGATAATCCAGGCCAGCTCCCAACAGGCGCTGGAAAAAGGAATGACTTACGATGGCGCGTTATCGCTGATCGAGCGCGCGCGCCTCAAGGTGCCGGTCGTTCTATTCAGCTATCTGAATCCAATTCTCGCCGCCGGTGACGATGCGCTGACGAGAGCCGCCGCCGCCGGAGCGAGCGGGATTCTCGTCACCGACATTCCGGTGGGCGCCGATCCCGAGCGGGAGGAGTGGCTTGGGAATAGTCGGCTCGCGTTCATCCGTCTCGTTGCGCCAACGACGCCCGCGGACAGAATGGCGGAGATCGCGCGGCACGGAAGCGGATTCGTTTATCTTATCAGCCGGCTCGGCGTTACCGGCGTTCAGGAAACGACCGCGGCGACGCTTCCCGATACGGTCAAACGGCTGCGTGCAGCCACGAAGCTTCCGATTTGCGTCGGATTTGGAATTTCGAATCCAGCGCAAGCGAAAGCCATTGGGCAGCTGGCGGACGGAGTGGTTGTGGGGAGCGCGCTGGTGCGGGCGGCATCCGACGGGCCGGATGCAGTTCTCAAGCTCACACGAACTCTACGCGAGGGTTTGGATGGCTAGGGATACCCCGATCGATACCGACGTTGTCACGCTCAAAGCGATGCGCTTTCACGCTCGCATCGGCGTGTTGCCGCACGAGGCAGAGATCGCGCAGTCGATCGAAGTCGATGCATCGCTCTGGGTCCGACGCGGCGGGGCCAGACCGACGGCGAAAGACATCGTCGACTATCGTCGTGTTTACGAAGTCGTTGCCGAGGTCGTCACCGGCGGCCACACCAATTTTCTCGAGGAAGTCGGTGAACGGATCGCGGATCGCGCGCTGCAGCTGCCACTAGTAGAGAAAGTGCGCATCGCCGTCCGCAAACCCAACGTGGCACTCCCAGGACCGCTCGCATATGCGGAAGTGGCCCTGGAGCGGACGCGTGCGTGAAAGATGTCGCGTACATAGCGCTCGGCTCCAATCTCGGCCAGCGTGAGGTATTTTTGGCGCAGGCGCGAGACGCGATTGCGGCGCTCGCTAAAACCCGAGTAGTAGGTCAAACGGAAGCCGAAGAGACCGCCCCCATCGGTCCCATCGCGCAGGGACCTTTTCTGAATCAAATGGTAGCCATCGAAACCGAGCTGTCACCGCAGGATCTACTCGCTGCGCTGAAGCAGATCGAAGCGGATGCGGGACGCGTGCGCACGACGCGTTGGGGGCCACGCACCCTGGACCTCGACATCGTGCTGTTCGAGAAGCAGAGCGTGCGGGAGCCGGGTCTGACCGTTCCACATCCGGAGCTGTCGAATCGCGACTTCTGGCTGCGCGAGCTGGCCGCACTGAGGAGCGCGCGCGTTGGATAAGAACAAATCCGAGCAGCGTCCAGTCACAGTCCGCGATTTCGCCGATCGCAAGCGCAAAGGTGAGAAAATCGTGGTAATGACTGCCTACGACGCTCTCTTCGGGCGACTCGTCGATGAGTCGGGAGTCGACGCCATCCTGGTCGGCGACTCCGTGGGAACAGCGGTGATGGGTTATCCGTCGACGCTGCCCGTCACCCTCGATCACATGATCTACCACGCGTCGGCGGTGCGTCGCGGAGTAAAGCGCTCACTGGTGATCATCGACATGCCATTTCTCTCCTATCAGGCGAGCATCGAAAGTGCGGTTCTCAATTGCGGCCGCGCGGTACAGGAGACTGGCGTCGCGGCGGTTAAGGTCGAGGGTGGAAATCCAGAGATGCTCGACACCGTTCACGCACTCGTCCGCACGGGAATCCCGGTGATGGCGCACATCGGCTTCACACCGCAGTCGGTGAATACCATTGGTGGACCACGGGTACAGGGGCGCGAAGCCGAAGGCGCCGAGAAGCTGATCGCGGAAGCGAAAGGACTCGAGCAGGCAGGCGCCTTCGCCATCGTTCTGGAGCTTGTACCGGCGGCCGTGTCAGAGCGCATCACGGCAGCGATCGGAGTTCCGACGATCGGAATCGGCGCCGGGGCACAGTGTGATGGCCAGGTGCTGGTTCTTCCGGACGTGCTCGGGCTCAACGACACCTTCGAGCCAAAGTTCCTGAAGCGCTACGCCGAGCTGGCGCAGGAAGTTCGTTTGGCCATCGGCGCCTTTGCCAGCGATGTTCGAAGCGGCGCATATCCAGATGCCGAGCACAGCTTCTAGGATGCAGCTGGTCGAAACCATAGATGAAATGCGACACGTTGTCGCCGATGCTCGCGCCAAGGGCCAGAGCATTGCGCTCGTCCCGACAATGGGTGCGTTGCACGAAGGTCACCTCACTCTCGTCGACGAGGCAAAGCGCGTCGCCGATGTGGTGGTGATGAGCATATTCGTAAATCCGCTGCAATTCGGGCCGACAGAGGATTTTGCGCGCTACCCACGTACGCTCGACGCTGATGCAAAGCTGGGGGCGGAGCGCGGAGTCGCTTTTCTCTTTACACCCAGGCAAGCGGACATGTATCCCGAGCACGCGCCGGTCATCCTCATTCATCCAGGGAGCGTGGGGAAGGAATGGGAAGGCGCGGTGCGGCCGCACCATTTCGAGGGCGTGCTGACGGTGGTCGCGAAACTGTTTCACATCGTCATGCCCGACGTTGCCGTGTTCGGTCAGAAGGACCTGCAACAGGTGGCAGCCGTCAAGGCGATGGTTCGCGATCTCAATTTCCCCGTAGGAATTCTCGTCGCGCCAACGGTGCGAGATCCGGACGGCATGGCGATGTCCAGCCGGAACCGCTACCTGTCGCCGAAAGAGCGCGAGCTCGGATTGATACTCTCGAGAGCGCTGTTCGCGATGCGGGACGCATTCACACGCGGCGAGCGGCGCGCCAGCGCGCTGGAGGCAACGGGCTGGCGAATGCTGGAGCGCGTCGTCGGACTAACCCCGCGCTATCTCGCCGTCGTCAACGCAGACACGTTTCAGCGCGTCAATACCGTTCGTCATGGCGACGCCGCCGTGGGCGCCGTCAGAGTTGGCGAAACGAAGCTGATCGACAACATCATTTTCTGATGATCCAGCTCCAGGCGTCTGGTCTGCCAACATGGGCGCAAGTTACTGAGCGCCGTATGGCTCACATCCAGCGTGTGACTTCGCTGCTGCGCGCGTGGGGCGCGGCGATGCGCGTCCCTCCTGACGAGGCGAACGCGTGGATCGACGCCGGGACGTGGCACGATGCGTTGCGCGATGCACCGATTGCGGAGCTGCGGGAGATCACCGGCGATAGGACGTCACCGGATGGATTGCTTCACGGACCGGCCGTCGCGATAAAGCTCGAAGAGGAAGGCGAAACAAGACGAAGTCTGCTCGAGGCGATCCGCTATCACACCGTCGGGCACGCGCACTGGGGCCGCACCGGACGGGCGCTCTACATGGCAGACTATCTGGAACCGGGTCGAAAATTTCTGGCGGAGGATCGTGGATTCCTCGCCAGTCAGGTGCCTCATAACTTCGATGGAGTTTTCCGCCAGGTCGTGCGCTTCCGCCTCGAGTGGTCTGTCCGCGAAGGCAATCACATTTTCCCCGAGACCGTCGAGCTCTGGAATAGTCTGCGGTGAACGGGGTGGAGCGTCGATCGAGACGTCGCTACGGCAGAATCATGCTCGTCCTGTTGATTCTGATCGCCATCGGCTGGATAGTCTGGCAACTGTACGCGCTCAGACCGGCACGGAACAGCGCCTCCGCGCCCGACGATGCGCGAGCGCCGGAGGGAGTGCGCATCAAGGTCGAGGTTCTCAACGCGACCCAGACGAGGGGTCTGGCACGTAAAGCGACCGTTTATCTACGCGACCGCGGGTTCGATGTGGTTGGATCCGGGAACGTTGCCGAACAACGCAAGAGCACCGTGGTCTACGATCGCTCTGGTCACCCCGAATGGGCGCGTCTGGTTGGCCGGGCGATGAACGCTCCGATGGTCGAGCGACCCGACACCTCGCGCTTTCTTGACGCAACCGTGCTGCTAGGCAATGACTGGCGTCCCCCTCCGCCTTCCGCTCCCGCTCCGAGCCCGCTGCCTTTCCACCCGTAGCTGACCACACGCGGCGGCGATGTCCATGCCGCGACTCTTTCGCACTGCGACTTCGATTCCCTCGGCGCGAAGCCGACGCGCGAACCACTGAATCTGCTCTGGCGAGCTGGGTGTAAAGTTGCCGGCGCCCCCGGGATGGAGGGGGATGAGATTCACAAACGCCTTACATTCGCGAGCGAGCTCAGCGAGCTGAGTCACCTGCTCTGCGCCATCATTGATGCCACCGAGCATCACGTACTCGAAGGTGACTCGTCGATCGAAAACTTTTGCCGCCTCGATCACACTGGCCAGCGGATACTTGGTGTTGATCGGCATCAGAGACTGGCGGAGCTCGTCGGTCGGGGCGTGAATCGATATTGCGAGCCGGAATTGCTCGGGCCGCTCGCCCAAGGCGACGATTCCCGGCAGCACACCAACCGTCGAAACGGTGATGTGGCGCGCGCCAATGCCGAGTCCGTCCGGTGAATTCAAGACGGTCAGAGTCGGATCGACTGCTTTCCAGTTCATGAGCGGCTCGCCCATCCCCATGAAGACGACGTTCGTCACCTGCTTGGGTGGTGCAAGCAAACGCATCTCGCGCACCTGACCTGTTATCTCGTACATGTGCAGGTTGCGCGTGAAGCCCATGGCGCCGGTTGCGCAAAAGGCGCATTGCAGCGCACAACCCGCCTGCGAAGAAATGCAGAGCGTGAGACGTGAGCCTTCGGGGATTGCCACAGTCTCGATGAATTCGCCGTCCTCGAGTCGGAAGAGGAACTTCTCCGTTCCGTCGCGCGAGGTCTGTCGCGTCGCCAGCGTCAGTCGCGGCATCGAGAAATGCTCTTCTAGCAGATTGCGGAACGCGACCGGCACGTCGCTCATAGCGGCGAAGCTATCGACCGGACTCTGCCAGAGATGGCGGGCCACCTGGGATCCGCGGAACGGCTTTTCACCGTGCTCCACAGCAAATCCGCGCAGCAAGTCCTCTGCGTCCGAAGGGAGCATGTTCAGGAGGTTCTTTTTTGCGGGAGGGGCCTGCTGACCCGCGTTTTTCTGCGTCATGCTCCTTCCACCAAGTGTATGCAACTACTAAATTTAACCCCTCTCGCTACCTTATTCGACCCACACGATCCGGCGCTGACCTCCACGGCTTCCACATCCCGCTTCGCCACGGCAAAGCGCTCCCATCTGGGCGGTGAGCTCAGGCCATCACACGTCGGCACACCCGTAAGACTTGGCGGGTGGGTACACCGAACCCGGAACCTCGGCGGCATAGTCTTTCTGGACCTACGCGATCGCGCCGGGCTGGTGCAGGTCTCGTTTGATCCTAAGTGGACCGCTCCGGACGTAATCGAGCGCGCCGGCAAGCTTGGGCTGGAGACCGTCGTTATGATCGAGGGCGAAGTCGCCGCGCGACCCCCGGAGATGCGCAACCCCGAGATGGAAACGGGGGACATCGAGGTGAGAGCGCGCAATTTCCAGATCGTTGGACCCGCGGAGACTCCTGCGATTCCGGTAGCTCGCGGGAAAGGGGAAAAGCTTCCCGCCGAGGAGCTGCGGCTCAAGCATCGCAATCTCGACTTGCGCCGCTCCGAGCTGCAGAAGAATCTGATTCTGCGGCACCGACTTCAGCAGGCGACGCGTCGATTTCTCGATGAGCGGGGGTTCCTCGA
This sequence comes from Gemmatimonadaceae bacterium, assembly GCA_036506035.1. Lineage (GTDB taxonomy): Bacteria > Gemmatimonadota > Gemmatimonadetes > Gemmatimonadales > Gemmatimonadaceae > UBA4720. The sequence goes on from DASXSL010000008.1 coordinate 11,771, forward strand.
GATCGAGACGCCGATCTTGACCAAGCCTACTCCCGAGGGCGCGCGCGATTACATCGTGCCGAGTAGAGTGCATCCGGGCGAGTTCTACGCCCTGCCGCAGTCGCCGCAGCTATACAAGCAGCTGCTGATGGTTGCCGGATTCGATCGATATTTCCAGATCGCGCGCTGCTTCCGCGACGAAGATCTGCGCGCCGATCGACAACCCGAGTTCACGCAGATCGACATCGAAGCGTCGTTCATCGAGAGCGAAGACATCGTCGCCCTGACGGAAGGACTGCTGGCAGCGCTTTTCAAAGAATCGGGCGTCGACATTCCGGCAAAGTTCGATCGGATTAGCTACGCGGATGCGATGGAACGGTTTGGCATCGATCGGCCCGACATGCGTTATGGCCTCGAGCTCTTTGATGCCAGCGATGTTTTCCGCGGCTCGGAGTTCGGGGTGACGAATGCGGTGCTCGCCGCCGGTGGGCGGGTACGCGGCATCAAGGTCCCGGGTGGTGCGTCGCTGTCGCGCAAGCAGGTCGATGAGGTCGAGGCCGTCGCGAAATCGGCAGGTGCCGGAGGTTTGATCCGCCTGAAACGCGGCGCGAGTGGGCTCGAGGGCGCAGCGGCGAGATTCATCGGGGAAGGCGCTGCGGAGCGGCTCTCGATTAGCGACGGCGATCTCTGCTTATTGGTCGCCGGACCGGACCAGGTGACGAGTCCGGCTCTGGACCGGGTCCGCCAGGATGTTGCGCAACGGCTGCAAATGGTGTCCGAAGATAAGAGGTCATTTCTTTGGGTAACTGATTTCCCGTTGTTCATTCGCGAGGCAAACGGAGCGCTGAGCTCAGTACACCACCCATTCACTTCGCCGAATCCGGAGGACATTCATCTTCTGGATTCCGCGCCGGAGCGCGTTCGTGCGCTCGCCTACGACGTCGTCTTCAACGGCACCGAGCTCGGCGGCGGCAGCATCCGCATCAACGATCCATCGCTCCAGCGCAAAGTGCTGTCCCTACTCGGCATCGACGCCGAGCACGCGCAGGCGCGATTCGGCTTTCTTCTGGATTCCTTGAGGGCCGGTGCTCCACCCCACGGCGGGATTGCTTTGGGGTTCGACCGGATTGTGATGATGCTCGCCGGAGCGTCGTCGCTGCGCGACGTAATTGCATTTCCAAAAACCACAGCGGCGAGGGCGCTCTTCGAGGATGCGCCATCGACCGTTCCACCCGAAGACCTGAGGGAACTCCATCTTCAGAACATGACGAGTTGACGTGAGCGAAGAGACAACAATTCAGCGCCTTAACACCGAAGGCGCGGACATGCTGACGCTTGCCGGTGTGAACGACGAAAACCTGGTCGAGCTAGCGCGTCAGACAGGAGCCAAGATCGCATTGCGCGGCGAGACGCTGGCAATTAGTGGAAATACCGACGCAGTTGCGCGTGCTATCCCGATCGCGCAGCGAATGATCGACACAGCGAAGCAACAGATGCCACTCACCGCCGACGACGTGCTTCGCATGAGCATCGAGGGCCCGCGCGACGGCAACGGAAATGGCGTCGACAGCGAGACCCGCATCGTTCTCCCTGGCGTTCGCAAAATTATCCAGGCGAAGACGAGCGGCCAGGCGGAATACATGAAGCTGATGGCCGAGAACGACATCGTCGTCGGCATTGGACCCGCGGGAACGGGTAAGACGTATCTCGCGGTCGCAGCTGCCGTCGACGCGCTCGCCCGCAAGCGGGTGCGCCGGATCGTGCTCGCGCGTCCGGCGGTCGAAGCAGGCGAGAGTCTGGGATTCCTGCCCGGCGACATGCAGGCGAAGGTAGATCCTTATCTGCGACCGCTGTATGACGCGCTCGAGGACATGATGCCACACGAGCGCGTGCAGAAATCGCTGGAGACGCGAACGATCGAGATCGCGCCGCTGGCGTACATGCGCGGGCGCACGCTGGCTGATGCATTCGTCATTCTGGATGAGGCGCAAAACGCGACCACGGCGCAGATGAAGATGTTCCTGACGCGCCTCGGTGTTAACTCCAAAGCGGTCATCACAGGAGACAAGACGCAGATCGATCTCCCCAAGCGAGAGGAGTCCGGCCTGGTGCAGATCGAGCGCATCCTACCAGGAATAGACGGCATTGGATTCCAGTATCTCACCGATGCCGACGTTGTGCGTCACCGACTCGTTCGCGAGATCATCAAGGCATACGCCGAGGATTCCGGCGCCTGATCTTCCCGCGCGGAGGGATTGAATGAGACACTCTCCGCGCGGACTCGCGATCGACATTTCATCGAGCGTGCGGCGTCTGGCCGTTTCGCGCGGACTGGTTAGAAGGGCGGCCGCTACTACCTTGCGCGCTGAGCATGTGAAGGACGCGATGCTGTCGATCACTTTCGTCGGACGCGCGGCGATCTCACGGCTGAACCGGCACTATCTGGGGCGCCATGGGATGACCGACGTCATTTCCTTCGGGCTCGGCCGGGTCGGCCGGCGCGGGGCAGTCGTCGGCGACGTGTATATTTGCGCCGAGATCGCTCGCGACAACGCGCGACGGCAGGGAATCGGCGCTGGAGAAGAGCTGCTGAGGCTGGTAGTGCACGGAACGCTGCATGTGCTCGGCTACGATCATCCCGAAGGTGTCGGGCGCATGACCTCCCCGATGTGGCGCAAACAGGAGAGAATTCTCGCTCGTGTCCTCTAATCGCATCATCGACGACTTCAACGCCGGCAAGCCGGCGGCACTGGCGCGCGTGGTGAGCATCGTCGAGAACCATCGCGATGGATTCGAGGAGATACTGGGATCGCTGCATCCTCGTACCGGGAAAGCGAGACGGATTGGATTAACCGGACCGCCTGGAGCGGGGAAAAGCACCATCACGTCGCTTTTGGTCAAGCGCTTTCGCGACGCTGGACTCACGGTTGGGGTGATAGCTGTCGATCCAACGTCACCATTTACCGGTGGCGCTTTGCTCGGCGATCGCGTCAGAATGGAAAACGTTGCGCTCGATCCTGGGGTCTTCATCCGCTCGATGGCAACCCGCGGCTCGCTCGGCGGGTTGGCGGCAGCAACTCGCGAAGTCGCCGACGTGCTGGACGCATTCGGATTCGATCGCCTGCTGATCGAGACGGTCGGAGTCGGACAATCTGAGCTGGACGTCGCACGGACCGCAGACTCCACGGTGCTGATTCTGGTGCCGGAGTCAGGCGACTCGATCCAGACTCTCAAGGCGGGCGTGATGGAGGTCGCCGACATCTTCGTCGTCAACAAGTCGGACCGGCCCGGCGCTGATCGTTTGCGCAATGACGTCGAGCTGATGCTGGGGTTGAGAAAGGGAATCTCCTTCGGCAACACGCCGGCGCACCACGGTGTCGAGCTGAAGCGAATGAATCCCGCGCGATTGGCGAGAGAGGCGGCCGCCAAACCCAGTCCTGGTGCATGGACGCCGCCCGTGTTGAGCGCGATCGCGACGAAGGCGCAGGGCATCGACGAGCTCGTCGCCGCGCTTGACCGTCACTTCGCTTATCTTCAGGAGAGCGGAACGCTCCGAGCGCGCAGACGCGAGCGAATGCGAGAGCGCGTAATGGATGTCGTGGAGCAGAAGGTCCGCGGGCGCCTGTGGAAAGACACCGGCACCATGAGCTGGCTCGAGCAGCAGCTGCCCTCAGTTGAGGAAGGAAGTGCCACTCCTTTTGGAGTTGCCGACGAGTTGTTGCGGCAAAGCGGTGAGCTCGTACGTGGAGAAGAGGATCAATGACGAAACTGAAGAGCCCCGGCTCCAAAACCGGACCCGACAGCGAGCTTATCGAGACGATCGAAGAGCAGAGCGCCGAGTTGCGACTGCTGCGCAAAGAAGTCGCGGAATGGCGCAAGAAATACGAGAAGGGCGAGCTGCGCAATATCGGTTTCGGCAACTCCGAAAAAGAAGTTCAGCCGATCTACACGCCGCTCGACGCAATGGAGACAAGTGCCGAAGCCCTCGGCATGCCTGGCGTCTATCCTTACACTCGGGGTGTTCACGCAACTGGATACCGCGGACGGCTGTGGACGATGCGCCAGTTCGCCGGCTTCGGCAGCGCCCGTGACACGAACGAGCGTTACAAGTTCTTGCTCGCCCATGGCCAAACGGGCCTCTCTGTCGCCTTCGATTTCCCGACGCTGATGGGTTACGACTCGGATCATCCACGGTCCGAGGGAGAAGTCGGCAAGTGTGGCGTAGCGATCTCGAGCCTCGCCGACATGGAAATGCTTTTCGACGGGATCCCGCTCGATCAGGTCTCCACCTCGATGACCATCAACGGGCCGGCCGTCATCCTCTACTGCTTCTATATCGCCGCGGCGGAAAAGCAGGGCGTCGCTTCGAGAAAGCTGCGCGGGACGATTCAGAACGACATTCTCAAAGAGTACATGGCACAGCACGCGTGGGTGTATCCAATCGAACCCGCCCTGCGACTCATCATAGATTGCTTCGAGTGGTCGTCCGAGCACGTGCCGCAGTGGAATACGATCTCGATCAGCGGCTACCACATTAGAGAGGCAGGTGCGACGGCGGCGCAGGAGCTCGCCTTTACACTTGCCGACGGATTCACCTACGTGGAGCGCGGAATTGCACGCGGCCTGAACATCGACATGTTCGCGCCGCGTTTGTCTTTCTTCTGGGACATTCACAACGATTTCTTTGAGGAGATAGCCAAGCTCCGCGCGGCGCGTCGCATCTGGGCGCGCCACATGAAGGAGCGCTACGGCGCCAGAGATCCGCGCTCTCTGATGATGCGGTTCCATTCACAGACGGCGGGCGTCACGCTCACTGCGCAGCAGCCGATGAACAACGTGATCCGCGTTGCCTACCAGGCGATGGCAGCAGCGCTCGGCGGCACCCAGTCGCTTCACACCAACTCGATGGACGAGACTCTGGCGCTGCCGACTGAGGAATCAGTGCAGGTGGCGCTACGGACCCAGCAGATCCTCGCCTACGAGACCGGGATTCCCAACGTGATTGATCCATTGGGCGGCTCGTACTACGTCGAGACGCTCACGACCCAGCTCGAAGAGGAAGCAGAGCAACTCTTCCAGCAAATCGAAGAGGTGGGCGGCGTAGTGCGCGGCCTCGAGACCGGTTGGCTCCAGCGGAGGATCAACGAGTCGGCGGCAAGACAACAGTGGGAAATCGAGCAGCGTCGGCGGATCATCGTGGGCGTCAATGATTTCGTCACCGACCAGCCGGAGCTGTCAATCGAGCTGCTCAAGGTCAGCGAAGAAACCGAGCGCGAGCAGAAGCAGCGAATGGCGAAGTTGCGCGCCGACCGCGACAGCGGGTTGGTGGAGAAACGGCTCAGCGCCCTCCGTGATGCAGCGAAGACACCGCAGAATCTGATGCCGTACATCCTCGACTGCGCGCGCGCCTACTGCACGCTCTACGAAATTCGCGCCGCCATGGAATCGGTGTTCGGCGCCTACCGCGAGCCAGTGTTCTTCTGAGAAAGGCGCGCGAGTGGTGGGAGTCAGCGTTCGACGCCCACTATCTCCTGGAGTACGGGCCTCTTTTCACACCGGAGCGCGACCGCCAGGAGGCGGCGCGACTGATCGAGCTGCTGGGGCTGCCGGTCGGAGCAAGAATTCTCGATGTGCCATCCGGACAAGGCAGGCATGCACATCTGCTGGCCGAGGCTGGCTACGATGTCGACGGCCTCGATTACTCGAGACAGCTGCTGGCGGTTGCGCGGCGGAGAGGCAGCGGGCCGACGCTCAGGTATACTCGCGGTGACATGCGAAAAATGCCTGGCCGGTGGAGCAGGCGATTCGACGCCGTCCTCAACCTCTTCACATCCTTCGGCTTCTTTGCCCATCCGTCTGACGATGTGCGGGTGATCCGGGAATTCGCCCGGGTGTTGAAGCCCGGCGGCGTTCTGATCTGGCACGGGGGAAGTCGAGACGGAGTCGTGGCTCGCTTTCTGGAACGCGACTGGTGGGAATCTCAGCGGACTCTATTCGCGCACGAACGGGAATTCGACCCGCTATCGGGGGTGCTGACGGTTCGTTCGACGTGGCGAAAGGGATCGAGAACTGGGACTCGCGAGCATCGGCTGCGGCTGTACACGGCAACGAGATTGTCGGAGCTATTCGCCGAGGCCGGCTTGATCGTCGAGAGCGCGTACGACGCATTCACCGAAAATGCGCTGAAGAGAACTTCATCCGAGATGCTGCTGGTCGCTCGCAAGGAGTGACGCCAATTGCCGCTCATACTTGGCTGCCGCTAACTTTTAAGTCTCTATGAGACCAATTCGAGTTCTCGTTGCAAAGCCCGGCCTCGATGGACACGACCGCGGCGCCAAGGTCGTCGCCGCGGCGCTGCGCGATGCGGGAATGGAAGTCATTTACACCGGCCTTCACCAGACGCCGGAGATGATCGCCACCGCCGCGATACAGGAAGACGTCGATGTCATCGGGCTGTCGATCCTGAGCGGTGCGCACATGACGCTCATTCCACGCGTTCAGGAGCTCGTGCACGCGCAGGGCAGAGACGATATCCTCATCACGGGCGGAGGCATCATTCCCAAGGAAGATGTCGAAGCCCTTGAAGGCCGCGGTATCGGGCGTCTCTTCGGTCCTGGCACTCCCACCAGTGAGCTGATCGCGTACATCAAGGAGTGGTTCGCTACGCGCGAAAAGCAGGAAGCGTAGTGACAAATCGCCTGCGAGAGCTGAGCGACGAGGTAAAGGCGCTCGAAGCCAGGCTCCTCGAAGCTGGCGGAGCCAAGCGACTGGAAAAGCTACATCAACAGGGGAAGCTCTCCGCCCGCGAGCGAATCGAGCTGTTTCGTGACGACGGCTCGAGTATGCTCGAGATAGGACTGCTTGTCGCCTACGATCAGTACGAGGGCCAGGCTCCTGCCGCCGGTGTCGTCACCGCGATCATCAGAGTCCACGGACGCGAAACAGTAGTGGTCGCCAACGATGCGACGGTGAAGGCGGGCTCCTGGTGGCCGGAAACGATCAAAAAGATTTTGCGCGCTCAGGAAATCGCGATGCGATGCCGGATCCCGATCGTTTATCTGGTCGATTCGGCCGGGGTCAACTTGCCTTACCAAGGCGGCGTGTTCCCCGGACAGTACGGTGCGGCCCGCATCTTCTATTACAACTCGATCATGCGGCGTTATCTGCACGTGCCCCAGATCGCGGCAGTGATGGGGCAGTGCATCGCTGGTGGAGCTTATCTCCCCGCGCTTTCCGATGTGATCCTGATGGTGAAGGGAACTTCCTTCATGGGATTGGGTGGCCCGAACCTGGTGAAGGGCGCAACAGGTCAGGTCGTCGATTCCGAGACGCTTGGTGGAGCGTCGACTCATACGGAGATCAGCGGCGTCGCACACTACGCCCTCGACAACGACGAGGCTTGTCTCGCCAAGATTCGTGACTTGATCGAGCGGCTGCCAATCTCGAGTCGCGACGTCGCATTGATGCCGCGAGGGGCCGAGGGCGAGGAGCGGGGCGCAAAAAATCGCGTCCCGACCGTCTCCAAATCGAGGAAGAAAGCGGCAAAGTCAGAGGCGACCGCCGAGGGTCTCTACGATGTGTTGCCGGCCGATCATCGCATGTCGTACGACATGCACGACGTGCTGCGCGTGATTCTCGACAACGGTGAGGTCGACGAATTTCAGGAGGGACTCGCCAAAGAGATCATCTGCGGCGACGCGCGCATTGACGGCATCACTGTCGGCGTGATCGCAAACCAGCGCGGGCTGGTAAAAGGCCGCGAGGGAGAGAAGCCGCGCTTTGGCGGCATCCTCTACACGGAGAGCGCCGAGAAGGTCGCTTACTTCATCGATCGCTGTGATCGACTCGGCATTCCACTGTTGTTCGTCCAGGACGTCTCGGGCTTCATGGTTGGAACCGAAGCCGAGCAAGAAGGGATCATCCGCGCTGGCGCTCGCTTTGTCGAAGCCATGGCGACCGCGCGGGTTCCAAAGATTGTGCTCACCATCAACCATGCATCGGGCGCCGGCTACTATGCGATGGCGGGGCAGGGATTCGATCCGGATTTCGTTTTCAGTTGGCCAACCGGGCGCATGGGTGTGATGGAAGGAGAATCAGCGATTCAGGCGGTACACGGCCCAATTCTCGAGGCAGCGAAGAAGACAGGTACTGCTTTGGAAGCCGCGCTCGAGAAAGCGGTCGAAGAGATGCGCGCAGACTACGAGCATCAGCTCGACGCCAAGTTCGCCGCCGCTCGCGGTTACGTGGACACCATCGTCTATCCTGAGAACACCCGCGAGATGCTGAGCCTGGCATTGCGTGCGACTCTCCATAATCCCGGGCCGCACCTCGGACCGTTCGTGCTGCCGCCGCACCTCGGAGAAGCGAGCAGTTGAAGCAGGTTGTCCGCGTCGCCGCCGGTCAGGGGTTTTGGGGCGACGATCTCGACGCTCCACGGCGTCAGGTTGAGGGTGGCCCGATCGATTATCTGATGCTCGACTATCTGGCCGAGGTCACGATGTCGATTTTGCAAAAACAGAAGGAGCGCGATCCATCGCTCGGCTACGCGCGCGACTTCGTCGGGGCAATCGAGAGCATCCTGCCGGGCACTGTCGGGAAGGGGGTAAAGGTTGTCGCGAACGCCGGAGGTGTGAATCCACGCGCCTGCGCCGCGGCGGTCAAGGCAGTCGCCGAGAAGTCTGGAGCGAAGGGAAAGTTGCGCATTGGTGTCGTCAGCGGAGATGATCTCCTCGACCGGCTGAACGACCTTCTGGCCGCGGGTCACGCGCTCGCCAACATGGACACCGGCGAGGCGCTTTCGACCGTCCGCGACAAAGTCTTGTCGGCGAACGCCTACATCGGCTCAGAGCCAATCGTTGAAGCTTTAGCGAAAGACGCCAACGTCGTCATCACCGGCCGCTCGACCGACACTGCACTGACGATGGCGCCACTTCGCTACGAATTCGGCTGGAAATCGGCCGATTGGGACCAGCTGTCTGCCGGGATCGTTGCCGGACACATCATCGAGTGCGGTGCCCAGTGCTCAGGCGGGAATTGCCTGTACGATTGGCGCTCGATTCCAGACCTGGCTAACGTCGGCTATCCGTTGGTGGAAGCGAGAGCAGATGGCAGCTTCGTGGTGACCAAGCATCCGCGGACCGGAGGAAGAGTCTCGGTTCAGACAGTCACCGAGCAGCTTGTCTATGAGATGGGTGATCCGCGTTCGTACATCACACCCGATGTCATTGCCGACTTTACGACGATCAGACTCGCACCTGACGGCGAGGATCGGGTCCGCGTCTCCGGAATCAAAGGACGACCACCGACCGACAAGCTGAAAGTTTCGATTGCGTATCAGGCAGGTTTTAAAGCGGTTGGCACCCTCGTCTATGCCTGGCCCGATGCGCTCGAGAAAGCGCAGCTCGCCGATAAGGTCCTGCGTCAGCGCCTCGACCGACTCGGACTTCGCTTCGACCGCGTACTTACGGAATTCGTCGGCGCCAATGCTACACATGCGCGTCTGGCCGGAGATCAACGCGCCGCTCCGGAAGTCCAACTCCGCTTCGGCGTGCGTGGCTCCGATCGGAGCGCTGTGGAACGATTCACGCGTGAGATTGCTCCGCTGGTCCTGAACGGCCCTCCGAGCGTGACAGGATTTGCTGGCGGTCGGCCGAAGGTAGAAGAGATCGTGGCATATTGGCCGGCGCTTATCGACAAGTCGGTTGTCAAAACCTCAGTCGAGATCATTCAGTGAAGGTGCGGCTCGTCGACATCGCGCACGCTCGCTCCGGTGACAAAGGCGACACGGCGAACGTCGGGCTGATCGCGTTACGACCAGAATGGTATCCGGTGTTGGCGCAAGCCGTGACACGCGAGCGGGTGGCCGAGCACTTCCGCGGACAGATCGAAGGTGATGTCGAGCGCTTCGAGCTGCCAAATCTCAATGCGCTCAACTTCCTCCTGCATGGCGCGCTCGACGGTGGCGGCACGTTGTCGCTGAAGACAGACGCCCAAGGGAAAGTGTATTCCACTGCACTGCTGCGAATGTCGATCGATATTCCCGATGCTGAAGCCGCGCGCGTCGGTCTTCCAGGCTCCAAATGAAGCTTCGCGTACAGCTGGAGCGCTCGTGATGCAAAACGTTCGGGTGACGATTGAGGGCGCGATCGGCAGGATTACTCTCGCCCGGCCGGAGAAGAAAAACGCCCTTGACCGAGTCACTGCTGACGAACTCGCCGAAGCCCTTTTCGCCCTGAGTGAAGCTCCGGTACACGTCGTCGCCCTCGATGCAGAAGGCGCCGACTTCTGCGCGGGCGCAGATCTCGCAGCACTGGAGGCGATGCTGGACGCGCCTCGCCAGCAGCATATCGACGATGCAAAAGCCCTCGCTCACGTCTTTCACACCATTCGCCGGATGGAGAAACCAGTCGTCGCGCTGGTTAAAGGGCGCGCATACGCCGGCGGTGCGGGGCTCGCTTCCGCATGCGACATCGTGCTTGCTCACGAAGACGCTCGCTTCGCATATCCGGAAGTCACTATCGGATTCGTTCCAGCAATGGTGATGACCATGCTGCGGCGATCGGTCGGCGAGAAAGTGGCGTTCGATCTGGTCAGTACCGGTCGAGTGCTGAAAGCGGAAGAGGCGAAGGCGATCGGGCTCGTCTCGCGGGTGTTCGCCGCACGGGAGTTCGACACGCTTTCCCAATCAGTCCTCAACAACCTCGCTGATGCGCCGCCGAGCGCGATGGCCGCCACCAAGACTTTGTTCTACAAGCTGGACACGCTCGGTTTTCTGGATGGCATCTCGGCGGGCATCGTCGCCAATGCCGACGCGCGCTCTACCTCCGCTTTTCGTGAGGGAGTCAAGCGATTCACCGGTCGCAAGAAGGACCAAAAGTGAGCCCATTTACAGTTGCCAAGCTGGCGCTGATGCTGATCGCGGCAATCCTGCTCGCCTGGGGCATCAGGACCGACGACAGCGCCATCCGCTGGGCAGGAATTCTATTCCTCTTCATCGCGCTCATCCTCAGATTCGTCAAGCCACGCAAGCCCCGCGGTCTTCCGTGAAGCCAACGCCTCCCCGGCCGACGACCATCGTCGACGCGCCGCGGCTCTCGAAAAGACTTGGCGTTGACCTGATACTGGCGAGCGAGACGCTCCAGTACACGGGCAGCTTCAAGTTCCGCGCTGCCTACAACGTCGCGTCGAGCGTGAAGCAGTCTCACATCATTACCGCTTCATCGGGAAATTTCGGCCAGGCCATCGCCTACGCGTGCTCACTGTTCGGAAAGCGCTGTACTGTGGTAATGCCATCCGTCGCGCCGAAGATAAAAGTCGAGGCGGTGCGAGAGTACGGCGCCGAAGTCGACGTCGTCGATGTCAAGAAAAAGAGCCGGCTGGAACGATTGGCCGAGCTGGCGAAACAGTTCCCTCAGGCATACATCGCCAGCCCGTACGATGATCCGCTGGTGATCGAGGGCAATGCTGGCTTGGCGAACGAGCTCTTTGCCCTCGGTCTCGTGCTCGATTTCATCATCGCTCCGATTGGCGGCGGTGGACTGACATCGGGGCTGGTGAAAGCCGTCGAGCGCAGTGGCAAGAAGATAGACGTGCTTGCTGCCGAGCCGCTGCTGGCAAATGACGCAGCCGAGTCGTTTCGCGCCGGCCACATCGTCGAGCAGAAGGACGAATCGAATACAATCGCCGATGGCGCGCGGGTGCTCCGACTCGGCGACCGAAACTGGGAGATACTCAGTAACGGTCTCACCGCCGTGATAGAGGTGACGGAAGAGCAGATCAAGGAAGGCGTGCGACTTCTTTTCGCGCTGGCTAACCTCAAGGCCGAACCGACCGGAGCGTTGGCCCTCGGCGCGGTGCTGGCGGACCCGGATCGATTCAAAGGGAAACGCGTCTGCTGCGTGATCAGCGGCGGAAACGCTGACCCCGCGCTCTATGCGAAGCTCGTCGAGGGCATCTGACCTGAGCGAAACGTCGCGGGCGAAAGTTTATAGTCGCGGTTGATCGCCGGGCCGGTCGGACCTCGACCGAGTATTTTTCGTTCAATGGGGACCCCGACAATTCACGAAGCGCGCAACGTCCTCAAGAGCGCCTTTGGCTACGACAGCTTTCGCCCTGGCCAGGAAGCCGCTGTCTCGGCAGTCCTCGATGGCCGCGATACGGTTGTCGTGCTGCCGACTGGAGGTGGAAAATCGCTGTGCTTTCAGGTGCCCGCGCTGATGCTGCCGGGTCTTACCGTCGTGGTTTCGCCCCTGATCTCATTGATGAAGGATCAGGTCGATGCGCTCAAGGCGAGAGGTCTACCTGCCGCGTTTATCAACAGCACTCTCACTGCCAGTCAGGTATCTGACCGACTGGCACGGGTTGATCGCGGCGAGATCAAGCTCCTCTACGTCGCACCAGAGCGGTTCGACAGTGGACGCACCGCCGAGCGGTTGCGAAAAGCCGGCGTATCGCTGCTTGCAATAGACGAAGCCCACTGCATCAGTCAGTGGGGCCACGACTTTCGTCCGAGCTACCTGCGGGTAAAGAAGGTGCATGCCGCTTTAGGTTCCCCGACCACGATCGCACTCACCGCGACAGCAACACCCGAAGTGCGGCGCGACATCGCTCGCGAGCTGGCACTCAGAAACCCTTCGACGATCATCACCGGTTTTGATCGCCCGAATCTCACCTACTACGTCGTGCCGGTGAAGAATGACGACGACAAGGAGCAACGCTTGGTCGAGATTCTTCGCAGCCGGGACGGACTGGCGGTGATCTACGCGTCCACGCGCAGGGCGGTTGACCAGCTGACAAGAGTTCTGGAGCGCGCCAGGATCCCGGCCGCCGGATACCACGCCGGCCTCGATGACGCGAAGCGTCATGAGGTGCAGGAAGCTTTCATGACGGAGAAGATTCGCGCGATCGTCGCGACGAACGCTTTCGGCATGGGAATCGACAAGCCCAACGTGCGGCTGGTCATTCACTACGCGATGCCGGGAACTCTGGAGGCGTATTATCAGGAGGCCGGTCGCGCTGGACGCGATGGGCTGCACTCCGATGTGTTTTTGCTCCATGCATTTCCCGATCGTTTCACCCACGAATTCTTCATCAAGGGCTCCTACCCGGAGCGATCGCTAGTCGAGCAAACCTACGCGGCTCTGCAGAAAAATGCCGACGAGCGGGGCTTCGTCGACGCCGAGCCGGAGGACATCGCTCGTACCATCAAATCGAACGTGAACGGGCGGGAGGTCGAAGGCGCGATCAAAATTCTTGCGCGCGGCGGCGCCCTAACCACTAGCAACGGTGAGCGCGCGCGCATCGTCGTGCGTCTGTTAGCAACCCCTGAACGAATCAAGCGCGAGCTGACGGGTGAGGCGAACAGCGAGCTCGGTTTGTTGCGTAGCCTCTGGCGAGCTGTCGGTACATCGCTTTCAACCGGCGTGGTCATCGATCTCGACGGACTGCCACCGGGCATCGGAGGCAGCACGGTCTGCACCCCGTTGCTCGAGTCGCTCCAGAAAAAGCAATTCCTGGTCTGGGAGAGGGCGGGCGCCGGATTGTATCTGGCCGACCGTAATGCGCCGCTCTCGCGGTTCGAGATCGACTGGGCCAATCTGGACAGGCGCCGGCGCGCTGAAATGTCGAAGCTTCAGGCTGTTCAGAGTTATGCGTATACCAAACAAT
>DASXSL010000009.1:0-65061 GCA_036506035.1 Gemmatimonadaceae bacterium
TCCTCGGCGGCGACTGCGACTACTGCCTGCACACCCGTCAGCTCCTCGGTCTCGCGCTTGAAGTCGGCAAGACTGATCGCGCGCACTTCTCCCTCGACGCCGCGCAGTGTGATTCGTTCGCGGAAAATGTCGACAACCATCACCTTTTCTTCCCCGAGTTTCGTTGCGACAATTTTGCCTTCCTTGGGGAAGCGCTTGCGGCTCTGGACGTAGAACTCGTGCTCGTAGCGCAGACAGCACATTAGCCGCCCGCAAGCGCCTGAGATCTGGGACGGATTGAGCGACAGCCGTTGATCCTTGGCGACGCCGAGATTCACGGGCCGTAGCTCGGGCAGCCACGAAGCGGAGCAATATTGGCGTCCACACCGACCGATCCCATCCAGTCTTTTCGCCTCGTCGCGAACGCCGATTTGCTTAAGCTCGATACGTGTGCGAAACAGCGAGGCGAGATCGCGGACGAGATTTCGAAAATCGACCCGCTTGTCCGCAGTGAAGTAGAGCGTCAGCTTCTTGCGATCCCACTGCCACTCGGCATCGGAGAGCTTCATCCCCAGGCCATTGGCGCGGACTCTCTCCATCGCCTTGCGCCGCGCTTCCTCGTTCAGCCGCTCGAGCTCCTTCGATTGGCCACGATCCTTCTCGGTAGCGAGTCGCAGCGCCTTCCGCTCGGGCAGCGCATTGCCGCAGCCGTGTGAACAGCCGCCATTTCTCTTCTGGGCGAGGTCGCCGAGCGAGTGGACGTATCCCAGATCCTCCCCGCGCTCGACATCGACGATCACCGCCGAGTTGAGCGGCGGCGGATCGGGATAATCCCAGAGAAAGAACTCCTTACGGTTGCCCTTGAAGGCGACTTCGACGAGGTGCGCCACGACTTACTCCGACCACACGCCGAGACGCAGGAATTTCTGCCGGCGCCGTCGCACCAGCTTTTCGGGACGCATCTTGCGCAGCTCCTCGAGGTGGCGGCAAAGCACCGTCTGCAGCGACTTCGCTGCCGTTTCGTGATCGGCGTGGGCGCCGCCTTTGGGCTCGGGAATCACTTCGTCAATGACCTTGAGCTCGAGCAACTCCGGAGCGGTGATGCGCAACGCTGTCGCGGCCTTCTCGCGCATCTCGGGGCTCTTGGCGTCCTTCCAGAGGATCGCCGCGCAGCCTTCTACTGAGATCACCGAATAGACCGCGTTCTCCATCATCAGAACGCGATCGGCAACCCCAAGCGCCAGAGCGCCGCCCGAGCCGCCTTCGCCAATCACCGTCGCGATGATCGGGACCTGCAGCTGACTCATCTCGTAGAGATTGCGGGCGATTGCTTCGGACTGACCGCGCTCCTCGGCACCGAGGCCGGCCCAGGCGCCCTGCGTGTCGATGAAGGTGATCACCGGCACGTGAAATTTTTCGGCGAGCTTCATCATCCGTAGGGCCTTGCGATAACCTTCGGGATGGGGCATGCCGAAGTTCCGGCGAAGCTGCTCCTTGGTGTCGCGGCCGCGCTGGTGCCCAATCACCATCACGGTGTCGTCGTCGAGTCGCGCCCAGCCACCAATGATTGCGGCGTCGTCGCGAAACGACCGATCGCCATGGAGCTCGATGAAATCGCTGAAGGCGAGCTTGATGTAATCGGCGGTGAAGGGTCGCTTCGGGTTCCGGGCGACCTGCACGCGCTGGAAGGGAGTGAGGTTCTTGTAAACTTCCTCGCGCAGGTCGTTGAGCTTGCGCTCCAACGGCTCGATCGCCTCCGCTACGCTCAGCTGACTGTCGCCGGCAGTCTTCTTGAGTTCGTCGATCTGCCGCTCCAGCTCGGCGATCGGCTTTTCGAATTCAAGCTGCGTTGCTGATGCCACCGGTCAGCTCCCCCGTTGAAGTCGAACGGAAGACTCGCCAAGAATATTACGCAGAGCGTTCAGCGCCGCGCCATCCGCCGCCAGGGTCAATGACCGGGAGCGGAGACGGGCCTGAGTGCCGCTACCATCGCTCCAACGAAACTCGAGCGGCGCCGAGCCCGGATAGGTCTCCGCGATAGCCCGCACGTCGGACATTACATCGCCGGAGTATGCGCCCTTCGCCAGCTCGATGGCAACCGTCACCTGTCCATTAGTACGCATCTCCGCCAGCTTCGTTGCCGACTCGACGATGAACGACGGATTGTCGGCGCTCTCGTCGCGCCTCGGGTAGGCGCCCTTGAGCAGCATCGGGACGTCGGTCCTGACCTGGTCGTTGAGCGTCGCCCATTTCTCGGGGAAGATCAACACTTCGGCGGAGCCCGAGAAATCCTCGATGGTGAGACGCGCGAACTCGGAGCCGCTTCGCTTGCTGACCTGGCGCTTGATGCTGGTGATGACGACGGAGAGCGTCATCGGCTCCGGACGCCAGCGGCCAAGATCCGCCACCGTATGCGTCGCGAAGATCTCAGCTTCGGTGCGGAACCGCTCGAGCGGGTGGCCCGAGATGTAGAAGCCGAGAATCTCCTTCTCCTTCGCCAACCGCTCCGACTCGGTCCAGGGCTGTACGTTCGGCAGCGTATGCGTCGTCTCGACGCTCTCGGAGTCGGTCGCCATCGCCCCGAAGAGTGAAGCCTGGCCGGTCGCGATGTCTTCCTGCCTTAGCGAGGCTTCACGGATGGCGAGATCGAGCGCCGCCGCCAGCTGCGCTCGATGTCCACCAAGCGAATCCATAGCGCCGGCGAAAACGAGCGCTTCGAGCACGCGTTTGTTGCAGATGCGCAGGTCGATCCGCTCACACAGGTCGAAGACGGAGCGGAACGGTCCATCCTTCTGTCGCGCCGCGATAATCGAATCGATGGCCGTGCGTCCAACGTTGCGAATCCCGCCGAGACCGAAGCGGATCTTGGTTTCGCCAATGACGGTGAACTTGTAACCGGATTCATTGACATCGGGCGGCAGAATCTCAATACCCGGCTCCTTAGCGCCGGGGACGTGCAGCTGCCGCGCCTCGTTGATGTACTTGACGACGTTGTCGGTGTCGCCGATCTGCGACGACATCAGGGCCGCCATGAAATCGGCGGGGTGATGCGTCTTCAGCCAGGCGGTGTGATAGGAGATGATCGAGTAGGCGACCGAGTGCGACTTGTTGAAGCCGTACCGACCGAATGTCTCGATCTGGCTGGCGATCTCCTCGATGATCTCGCGATTATAGCCGCGCGATACTGCCTTCTCGACGAATTTACCGAGCTCCTCGCGAATCAGGTCAGCGTCCTTCTTACCAACGGCTTTGCGCAACACGTCGGCTTCGGCGAGCGAGATGCCGGCCAGCGCCTGCGCGATCCTCATCACCTGCTCCTGATAGGTGATGACGCCGTAGGTGCTACGGAGAATCGGCTCGAGCTCGGGGAGGATGTATTTCACCGGCTCCTCGCCGCGCTTGCGCCGCATGTAGACCTTGTGCATGCCGGCATCGAGTGGACCGGGACGCATCAGGGCGTTGGACGCGACGAGATCGTCGAAGCGGTCGGCGCGGATGCTCTTGACGAGATCCGTCGCCAGTGGTGATTCGAACTGGAACACCCCGACCGTCCTGCCAGCGCGCAGCATTCGGTACGTGTCGGGATCGTCGAGCGTGAGCGAGTCGAGGTCGGGTGCGGATCCAGTGCGCTCGCGGATCGAGCGCAGGGTGTCGTCGATGACGGTCAGCGTCGTGAGCCCCAGGAAATCCATCTTGAGCATGCCCGCGTGCTCGAGCGCGTTCATGTCGTACTGTGTGACGACGACGGAGTCCTCGTTGCCGTTCCCCCCGCCTGCTCCCTTAGATGGCTGGGTGCAAATCGGCACGTATTCGTCGAGCGGGCCGGGTGCGATGACGACACCCGCTGCGTGGACACCGGCGTGGCGCGAGAGTCCCTCGAGCTTCATGGCGTAGTCCAACAGCTGGCGATAGCGCTCCTTGCGCTCCTTTACCTCGCGACCGTCGTCCTTGCGCGTGGTGTAGAACTCACGAATCTCCGGAATTCGCTCGATCGCTTCCTTGACGGTGAGCGAGAAGTTCGGGTGATTCGGAACCAGCTTGGCGAGATAGTCTGTCTCCGACGGGGTAAAGCCGAGCGTTCTGCCCACGTCCTTGATGGCGGCCCTTGATTTCAAGGTTCCGAAGGTAATGATCTGGCCGACCGAATCGCGTCCGTACTTCTGCCGCACATACTCGATCACCTCGCCGCGGCGCTCGAAGCAGAAGTCGACGTCGATGTCCGGCATCGAGATGCGCTCCGGATTGAGGAAGCGCTCGAACAGGAGATCGAACTCGAGCGGATCCACATCGGTGATTCTCAGCGAGTACGCCACCAGCGACCCGGCGGCCGAACCACGCCCGGGGCCGACAGGAATCCCTTTCTCTCGCGCGGCCTTGATGAAATCGGCGACGATGAGGAAATATCCGGCGTATCCGGTCTTGGTGATGACTCCGAGCTCGTAATCGAGCCTCTCGCGGACATTCGGCGGGAGCTCCGCACCGTAGCGCTCGCGCGCTCCCTCGTCAGCCAAGCGGACTAATAGGTCGTTTTCGCTGACGAACCCGGCGGGCAACGGGAAGGCAGGGACCCGGTACTGTTTCGAGAACTTGATCGCCGACTCCTCGGCGATGCGGAGCGTGTTCTCGAGAACATCGGTGCGCCCAGGGAAGGACTCGGCGATCTCCGGTGCGCTCTTGAAGTAGAGGCCTTCGTCGTAGCGCATCCGATTGTTGTCGGCGAAATCCTTGCCGAGTCCGATGCAGAGGAGAACGTCGTGGGCATCGTGATCGCTGCGATTTAGAAAGTGCGCGTCGTTCGTCGCCAGGACGGGGAGATTCAATTCTTCGGCGAGCTGGAAGACGCGCCGGTTCAGGATCGCCTGGTTCTCGGAATCGTGAGCCTGGACCTCGAGGTAGTATCGATCCTTGAAGACATCGGCGTACCATGAACCTACGGCTCTAGCTTGATCGTACTCTTCGAGCAGCAGATGGTGGGCGATTTCGCCGGCCATGCACGCAGATGACACGACGATGCCTTCGTTGTATTTGGCGAGCAGCTCGCGATCCATGCGCGGCTTGGCGTAGAAGCCTTCCGTGTAGGCGAGCGATGACAGCTTGACTAGATTCTTGTACCCGGTCGCGTTCTGGGCTAACAGAATGAGATGGAAGTAGGGTTTGCCCCGGTCGCCACCGACGCGGTCGCGGGCTCGTCTGTCACCGGGGGCGACATAAGCCTCCATGCCGATGATCGGCTTGAGACCCGCCTTTTTCGCTTTTTCCTGGAACTCCCAAGCCCCGTGAAGGTTACCGTGGTCGGTTATCGCGAGGGCCGGCTGTTCGAATTCGAGGGCTCTACCGATGAGATCGTCGATCCGGTTGGCACCGTCGAGAAGGGAGTATTCTGAGTGGCAGTGGAGATGGACGAAAGACACATGATAAGAATATGCGACGCGGTATCCTGGCGATAGCGGTTTGTCTTGCCGTTTTGGTCCTAATCTCTGCTCCGACAGCCTGTTACCTCAGTCGCGGTGCGTGGGAAGAGGCCAAGATTTTGAGTCGGCGGCAGCCGATTTCCGAGATCCTGGCTGATCCAAGGACGCCAAAGGACGTTCGGGAGAAGCTGAAAGTCGTTTTGGCGGCCCGGAAGTACGCAAAAGACAGCCTCAAGCTCAGAACTAAAGACAGTTTCACGACATACTCGCGTCTCGATCACGACACGTTAGTCCTTGTTGTTTCAGCAGCATATCGAGATACGCTCAAGCCCTATACCTGGTGGTTTCCGATTGTCGGACGGGTGCCGTACAAGGGCTACTTCGACTTTGCGGCAGCGAAGAAAGAGGCGAAGGATCTCGCCGACGATGGATTCGATGTCTACGTGCGCCCGTCGGACGCGTTCAGCACGCTCGGCTTTTTCAACGATCCGCTGCTCAACACAACTTTGAAGGGCGACTCGATCGATCTCGCCAACACCGTCATCCACGAGCTGACGCACAACACTTTTTACGCGTCGGGTCAGGCGCCTTTCAACGAATCCTTCGCCATGTTCGTGGGAGCGCGAGGGGCGGCGGCGTTTTTCCGATCGCGTGGTCAGGAGGCGGCAGCGGCGAAGGTCGACGCCGAGTGGGAAGACGACAAACTGCTGGCGAGATTCTGGTCACTGGTGATCAGGTCGCTCGACTCGGCGTATCGGATGCATCCGGAGAGCAAGGCAGCGCGGATCGCCGCGCGCGACACCGTGTATGCGCAGACCCGGGTGGCGTTGATAAAGGAGATCGCGCCGCAGCTCAAGACGATCAATCCTCTCTACGCGCAGCGAGTGACGTTGAACAACGCGGCGCTGCTCGCCCGGAGAGTCTATGCAAGCGACCTCGATGTCTTCGATCTCGTTTATGAGAAAGAGGGGCGCGATCTGAAGCGCGCGATCGGGCGGATTATCGGACTGGCCAAGTCGAATCCCAAGCACCCGTTCGTTGCGTTGAGGGAGTGGGTGGGAAGGACGAAATGAAACAGCTAACTGATCGCTTGCCAGCAGCGATCAGTTGACCCGCCCCTCTACGTGCCGCCTTTGGAACCCTGCCGACCAAAAGGAGCCGCTCGCCCGAAGTGAAACGGTCATCACTTGACCTGCTTTTGTCCCCGACTAGACTACTCCCCAATAGGCGGGACTGCTACCTCTTCGGTCGCTGTACTTGATCGAGGGTTGGGACCAGACGCCTGCAGTTCAGAACCGTAAGGGGTAACGGTTACTGATCGCAGAGTGGCAGAGCGACCTCGAGTCGCCGCCCGCTAGCAGTAGTTCCACAAGCTAGGGGGACCACGCGATGCCGTCATCACTCGTCGGATTCGGCACGAATTCACATCCACTCCGGTTCCCGCACATCCGTCAGACTTTGCACGGCGACGCACTCGCGTTGTCGTTGAAAGTGCGGCGCGGCAGTCCGTCGCGTCGCTATTCCTCAGTTGGGGAAATGATTCGGAGGGAGTATGAACCAACATGTACGAAGGTTGTTCCATTCCTGCGCGGCAGTGGCGGCGTTACTCGTCAGCAGCGTCTCTACGGTTCGCGCGCAAGAGCCGGGGGTCGTTAGCGGTCGCATTATAGACGCTACTTCCAACGCGCCCGTCGCATCCGCGCAAGTCCAGATTGTCGGCACGACTCGAGGTGCCGTCACTGGTGACGACGGCCGATATCGAATTGCCGGAGTGCGGCCTGGCCAGTATCAGGTGCGCGCGCTGCGGCTTGGCTATCAGGCCTCGAGTCAGACGGTCGATGTGACATCCGGCGGAACAGCGGAAGCCAACTTCATGCTGGCGCCAGCGGCTATCAGTCTGGAGCAGGTGGTGACCACCGCGACCGGAGAAACGGAGCGGAAGCGCGAGATCGGATCCGCAGTATCGACGCTACAGCCAAAGGCAGAACAAATCGCCAGCGCCCAAAACGTGAGTCAACTGCTCACTGGCAAGGTGCCGGGCGTCGACGTGCAGCAGGCCGGTGGAACCGTAGGCACGGCGTCCAGAATCCGGATACGTGGAGCGGCATCCATCTCACTGACGAATGAGCCGCTGATAGTGATCGACGGCATTCGCTTCAACAACAACGTCGGTAACAGCGGTACCACCGGATCGACCACGATCGGAGTCGGCGGCCAGGTGCCCTCGCGGTTCAACGACATCAACCCAGAGGACATTGAGACCTTCGAAGTTCTGAAAGGTCCGGCTGCGGCGGCGCAGTACGGGACGGCGGCTGCCAATGGAGTGATTCAGATCACTACCAAGCATGGTCGCTCGGGTCGCCCGCGGTGGACGACGTTTGTCGAGGGGGGCACGATCAGGGACGTCACGGATTATCCAGCGAACTATTTGCGGGTCGCGAACGAGAGAAACACCAATGGCAGCCGGCGCAGTTGCACTCTCGACAGCCAGACGAGGGGACTCTGCACGCCAAACCCGGACTCGCTGCTCGTTTTTAATCCGCTGGTTACGTACAGCCCGTTCATCAACGGACATCGCGGAGCCTACGGCGCCAGCGTCGCCGGCGGCAGCGATGTGATTACCTACTATGCCTCCGGTAACTTCGACCGCGAGCAGGGAGTTTTTGAGATAAGTCAGGACCAGCGCGCGTCGGGTCGCGCCAACTTGTCGATTCAGTTGCGGGACAACTGGAATCTGCAGCTTGGCACGAGCTATCTGGCCGCGCACACGCGTCTGCCGCAAAACGACAACAACGTGCTTGGCATCGTGTCTTCCGGCTTGCTCGGCAACGCATTCGACGATCCGACCGCTCACGGCTATCTGAGTGGCCAGATCCCGCCGGCGATCTACGCGATCAACACGCACCAGGATGTGAACCGGTTCGAGAATACGGTCAACACGTCATATCAACCGTTGTCGTGGCTGACGGCAACCGTTGTGGGCGGACTGGACTATCTGAATCGCTACGACAACGAAGTTGTCCCACCCAACAAGGTGTTCTTTGGATCGCTGCCTGACGGTCAGCGGACGTCCAACCCGTATCAGATCTACAACTACAGCGCGAACGCCACGCTATCGGCAGCTTTTTCGCCATTCAGCGGAATCAAGTCAACCACCAAAGTCAGCGGCCTGTTCAACAAGGAGCTGATTCGTGGCACACAGGCGTTCGGCGCGAAGCTCTTGGCGGGAACGACATCGCTGAGCGGCACCACAGCGCGCTTTGCCGTTTCCGAGACAAACACAGATAACAAGACTGCCAGTCGATTGCTCAGAGAAGATCTCGCATTCAGAGATCGCATCTTCCTGAGCGGGGCCGTTCGCAACGATAAGAACAGCGCTTTCGGCCAGAACTTTGGCAGCATCAACTATCCGTCGGTGACGCTGTCATGGATAGTGAACGAAGAGCCGTTCTTCCCGAAGACGAACTTCTTCAATTCGCTGCGACTGCGCGCCGCGAACGGCAGATCGGGCCAGAAGCCCAACTTCCGCGACGCAATCACCTACTTCAACGCGCAGACCGTCACCGTCAGCGGAACTGACCAGGCTGGTGTCGTAGTCGGCGGGACGGGTAACCCCAACCTGCGACCGGAGCGTTCCCGCGAAACCGAGATTGGCTTCGACGCGGGCTTCTTCGGCGAGCGCATCGGCCTCGAAGTGACGCGCTACAACAAGCGCACCGACGACCTGTTGATCGCTGTGCCGCTGCCGCCGTCGCTCGGACTGACGACGACACAGTTCCAGAACCTCGGCACCGTCAGAAACAAGGGGAACGAGTTTGTGGTCACCGCCAAGGTTCTCGATCTGGATAGAGCGGGCTTCGACCTGACTTTCGCCGGCTCGACCAACGACAACGTTCTGATATCGCTCGGCAAGCTCTCGACCGGCGCGCCAGTGCCGCCGATCATCGTGAACACCCAGCAACAACATCGCGAGGGCCTGCCGCTGGGCAGCTATTTCCAGCGCTCTATCAAGTTCAACGATACCAATGGTGATGGAATCATCGCCCGGTCGGAGATCACGTTGTCGGACACGGCAGTTTTCCTTGGCAACCCGCTGCCGAAGGTGCAGTACTCGATCACGCCGGAGCTGACGCTGATGAAGATCTTCCGCGTCTCGGCGCTCTTCGATCACAAGAGCAAGTACAAGCTGTTCAACAACACGCGCAGGTTCCGTTGCAGCTTCGGCAACTGCCAGGAGGCGTACGATCCCAAGGCGCCGCTGGCTGACCAGGCAGCGTCGATCGGCATTTCACTGGGAACAGACGCCGGCTACATCGAGAATGCTTCGTTCACCAAGCTTCGCGAGCTGGCATTGAGCGTGAGGGCGCCAGATTCGTGGGTGAGCGCGTTTGGCGGTCACAACATGGAGCTGACGGTGGCGGGAAGAAATCTTCACACCTGGACGAAGTACACTGGATTCGATCCGGAGATCAACTCGACGCCCGGCGCGAGCTTCAGTACGTCCGACTTCCTGACTTTGCCGCCCACACGCAATTGGACGGTTCGCCTGACTACATCCTTCTGATTCCGACCCCAAATAACGAGAACTCCACATGCGATACATAAACTTCATTACCGCCGGTCGGTTCAGTCGGATAAGGCTGGCGAGCCTTATCGTGGTTGCGACCGCTCTGGCGTGCAACACCGATCGGATACTACAGGTTCAGGATCCTGACGTCGCCAGACCAGAAGCGTTGCAAGGAGTCGCTGCGCTGCCGACGCTGCGGGCTGGCGCGATCGGCAATTTCGGCGTCGCCTACAATGGCGGCGCTGCCGACGTCGAACAGGTTCATCTGTCAGGGCTTCTGTCCGATGAATTCATCAACACCGAGACGTTCCCGACCCGAATCGAGATCGATCAGCGGGCAATGAGCCTCTCGAACACGAGTCTGGTCGGGACGTTTTTCGATCTTACACGTGCGCGTGCGTCGTCGGAGCTGGCGATCGCAGCATACAAGCAATTCGCGACGAAGGCGGCGGACAGCACCGGTTTCCCGGAAGTGCTGGCGCTGAACGGATTCACCTACATCCTGTTCGCCGAGAATTACTGCGGGGCAGTGCCGGTGAGCACGCGGGAAGCGGACGGATCCTTCACGTTCGGTGCTCCGGAGTCGACCAACACGCTGTTGGACAGCGCGATATCGAAATTCAATCAGGCGCTCGCCATGCCCGCCTCGCCGGCCGGTCCGCTGACGGCGACGTTCAAGAGTCTGGCGCAGATTGGCAAAGGCCGAGCTCTGTTGGATAGTGGCAACTACGCCGCTGCGGCGGCGGCTGTGGCTGGCGTGTCGACGACTTTCCAGTACAACTATCTGCACTCCGAGACGAGCGGTCGTCAGAACAACGGCACCTGGTCGCTCACACAGAGTGTTGGGCGCTTCGGTGAGGCGGATGTCGAGGCCGGAATCGGGCTGCCCTTTGCCTCCGATGGAGACCTGAAGCGCACGGGAGGCGTGCTCGACCCACGCGTTCCGGACAGTCTCGCTGCCCGCGGCTCGAGTCGCAGCCCGAAGGGTTTTGACGGCGCAACCAACCAGATGGTTCAGGCGAAGTATCCACTGCGCTCGTCGCCGGTCACCGTGGCCGACGGCGTGGAGGCGCGGCTGATCGAAGCGGAAGCAGCACTGAGCGCCGGCGATCCGGTCGGAGCGCTGAACATCCTGAATGCGCTCCGCAGCAACGCGTCATTGCTGGCGCTGCGCGGATATCCGGCGAACTCGCTGCCGCCGCTGGTGCTGCAACCGACCGCGGCCGGTCAGATCGATCAATTATTCCACGAGCGGGCGTACTGGATGTACCTGACGTCCCATCGACTGGGCGACTTGCGTCGTCTGATCAGGCAGTACAACCGGGCAGTGAACACGGTGTTCCCGAATGGGCTGTACTTCAAGGGCGGCACCTACGGCACTGACGTAAACGTTCCGGTGCCGCAGCAGGAGCAGAACAACCCGAAGTACACACCGGGTTCCTGCAAGCAGAACGTAGCATAAACAAGTCGCCAACGAAAAATCCTGCCACGGTGCATTGTGGCGGGATTTTTTTTTTCGTTGAGACTCGAAGTTTTTCCGGTCGGTACGGTAAGCCGCAGGAACTATCCGCCGGACGCCTCCCAGGTGTGGATGTAGATGACGCCGGCGGCGGCGTTGGTCCCCTGCGCGGCGGTGCCAGTTATTCCACTAAGGAGCTCGATACTGGAGATCGCATCGGCGGGGAGATCCCGCAGGGCGGTGAAGTCGCTGAGGCGAGCGCCGTCGATCAAAATCATCGGCATGTCGGAGCTCGCCATATTGATGGTGCTGCGGCCGCGGCGTGTCTTGATTCCGCGTGGGCGGCCGTATCGATCCTCGTAGAAATCGTAGCGCCGGGCGCGTGCGCGCAGAAAATCCCACGCGTTGGTGAATCCGGAGCGCGCGATCTGCTCGGCAGTGAATGTCTCGGTGCTGGCAGTCGCCAGCTCGCGGGGGGCGCGTGTTTGGCTGACGCAGCCGCTGAGCGAGGCGGCCACGAGGAGAAGAATGAGGGAATTGTATCGGCGCATTCCAGCCTCCGCGGAAGCGGCCGTCGGCAATTTCAAGCTACCGTTGGGACTCGTAGGCTGCCAGTGCTAGCTAGTGCTGAACCTCGAACGCAGCAGCGCTCGCAGGTCGACGAGCGGCTCACTCCTCACTTCTTCGACAGGCTTGGGTGAGTTGTCGGAGCTGAGAGCAACACGTTGCATGTTGTCGCGCACGCCACGATCGATGAAGCGACATAGTTGGTCGAGAGAATAATTAGCGCCACGTCGCGTCGAGTAGGCGTTGAGCGGATAGGTCACACTCAGATGGTTACGCGCGCGAGTCAGCGCGACGTACATCAGCCGGCGCTCCTCCTCGGTCTCTTCCTCGTTGTTGAGACAGCGCGCCGACGGAAACCAGCCGTCCACGGCCCAGATGACGAAGACTGCATCCCACTCCTTGCCCTTGGCGGAGTGGGCGGTGCTCAAAATCAGTGCGTCGTTCTCGTCCTTTGTGCCGGTGGCGAGATCCTGCGTCGCCTGTGGCGGCTCGAGGGCGAGTGCCGAGAGAAAGGTTGCGCGATCCGGATAACCGGCGGCGATGATTTGCAGCTGGTCGAGGTCGGCGAGCCTTGGCTCGACACGATCGTAGCGCTCGCGCAGGATGTTGTCGTACATCAGCCTCACCCGGGCGATGTCTGCGGCCGCCTGTGCTTCGTCGAGCACTGGCCCGGACCGCAGCGAGTCGAGCAGGCCGACGAGCGCGGCGTGCGCAGCTCGCGCGCGTGGCGGCGGATTGTAGCGGCCGAAAGCGGTCGATTCCCACGCTGCCGCCGCCATCGCATCGATAGCTGCGCGTGCAGTCGCATCGCCGATACCGGGCAGCAGGAGCAGCAGGCGATACCAACTCACTTCATCGCGCGGATTCTCGAGGATGCGCAGGAATGCCAGCACGTCTTTTACGTGGGCAGTCTCGAGGAATTTCAGGCCGCCCCATTTCTCGAACGGAATCTTTCGATTCGTGAGCTCGATCTCGAGATCAGCCGACATGTAGCCGGCGCGAAACAGTACGGCGATCTCGCTGAGCGAAGTACCTTCTTCATGCAGCTCCAGAATTCGATCGACGACGAATTGGGTCTGCTGCTGCTCATCGCGGGCAGCGACCAGCCATGGTGCTTCACCACCGATTCGCTCGGTCCACAGGTTCTTCGTAAATCGCTCGGCAGCGCGGGAGATGAGCGTGTTGGTAACACTCAGGATCGGCTGGGTGGAGCGGTAGTTCTGCTCGAGGGCAACCATTGTCGCGCCCGGGAACTGTCTCGGAAAGTCGAGGATGTTCCTGAAGTTGGCGCCGCGGAACGAGTAAATACTCTGTGCGTCATCGCCAACGACGGTGATGTTCTTGTGCGCGACGCACATCCCGCGGAGGATGCGCGCCTGCAGCACGTTGGTATCCTGATACTCGTCGACGAGGATGTGATCGTAAAGTCCGGAGATCTTCTTCCCTAACTCAGGCGATGCCTCCAGAAGGAGCGCCCAGAACAGGAGAAGGTCGTCGTAGTCGACGAGATTCCGCTCCTGCTTCCGCCGAGTATAGTCGGCGTAGATCTTGGCGAAATCCTCCAGGTAATCGACAAACTGCGGGTATGAGTCGCGGACGATGTCCTCGATCGAGATCTCGGTGTTGATGTGCCGCGAGTAGACGTACTGCAGCGTCTCTTTTTTCGGAAAGCGCTTCGACTTTGCGGCGTAGCCGAGCTGGGCGCGGGAGAGCTGCATCAGGTCGGCGGAATCGCCCTGATCCATAATGGTGAAGTCTTTCGGCAGCCCGGCAGCCTGCCCATAGCGACGCAGCAAACGATGTGCGGTGGCGTGGAACGTTCCGCCATGAACGCGCTTGCTGTTGCCGCCCACCAGCCGTTCGGCGCGCGAAAGCATCTCCTGTGCGGCGCGACGAGTGAATGTCAGCAGGAGGATTCGCTCCGCAGCAACGCCACGCTCGATGAGGTGCGCTACACGGTAGACGAGGGTGCGCGTCTTTCCAGTACCCGCGCCGGCGATGATGAGCAGTGGACCATCGCCGTGCGTCGCCGCGGCTGCCTGTCGCGGATTGAGCTCCGCTGCGAAGTCGCGAACATTCCCCGAAGCTTCAGCGCGTGACCGGGCGGGATAGACCTTCAGCGTCTCACTCACGCGACGGTCTCGAGAAGCGTCGAGCGCGAAGTTACTACTGCGGTGAGGTCAAAAGCCTCGGCGAACTTTGCGGTGACGCGATCCCGGACGTCCTGCATCGAGATCTCGTCGAGCCCAGCCTCGCGGGCGATCGACGTCATGACGACGCCGTCGATGCCACAAGGAATTATCAGTTCGAAGAAGGAGAGATCGGTGGTGACGTTGAGAGCGAATCCATGCCATGTCACCCAGTCGCGCGCATGGACGCCGATGGATGCAATCTTTTTCCCGCGCGTCCAGACTCCGGTGTAGGCCGTGTTGCGGTCTCCAGGAATCCCGAAATCGGCCAAGGTGTTGATCAACGCCTCCTCGATCTTTCTCAGATACCAGTGCAGGTCCTGGCGATGCCGCTTGAGATCAATGATCGGATATCCCACCAGCTGTCCGGGTCCGTGAAAGGTCACGTCGCCGCCCCGCTCGACCTCGAAAAGCTCGACGCCTTTGCTCTTCAGGAACTCCGGTGACGCAACGAGGTGCTTTTCCTTGGAAGCGCGCCCGAGGGTGACAACGGGCGGATGCTCGAGTAGCAGCAGCACGTCCTGCGGAATCGTTCCGGCGATCCGGTCACGGGCAATGTTGCGCTGCAGCTCGAGAGCTTCTCCGTACTCCAACCGTCCCAGTGGGACTGTCCATAACTCGCGCTCAGCCACAGTGCCTCACCATAATCACGCGTCCAGAACCCTACCCAGCGAATCGAGAGTCGCCTGCGCGACTGCTTCAGATAATGTAGGGTGCGCGTGGATCGCCAGGTCAACTTCTTCGACGGTAAACTCGTTTTCGCGGGCAACGGCCAGCTCGTGGATGAGCTCGGTGGCGTGGGCCCCGATGATGTGGGCACCGAGAATCTCGCCGTACTTGGCGTCGCGAATGATCTTGACGAAGCCTTCAGTGTCGCCGGATGTGCGTGCGCGGCCGTTGGCGGAAAAGGGAAATTTGCCGACCTTGTAGTCGATCTTCTTTTCCTTGACCTGCGCCTCAGTCATGCCGATCGAGGCGACTTCCGGGTGGCAGTAAGTCGCGTTGGGAATGTTGCCGTAATTCACCGTGTGAACGTGCTGCTGGCCAGCGAGGAACTCGGCGAACACCACGCCTTCGCGCTGGCCTTTGTGTGCGAGCATGGGCGGACCGGCAACGTCGCCGATGGCGTAGATCCCTTTGACCGATGTCTCCATCCGCTCGTTGATCTTGATAAAGCCACGGTCAGTGAGCTGAACGCCCAGCTCCTTGATCCCGAGGTCTTCGATTACGGGAGCGCGGCCGGCGGCGACGAGCACTTTCTCGACTTCCAGGTCCTGCTTCTTCCCGCCGACGTCAACGCTCATGGTGACAGAGTTCTTCCCGACCTTGACGTTGCTGACTTTGGCGCCAGCGAGGACATCGATCTTCCGCTTCTTGAAGCTGCGAGTGAGCTCGGTGCTGCAATCGGCGTCTTCGAGGGGAAGGATGCCGGGGAGAACTTCGATAAGTGTGACCTGAGTACCGAAAGCAGTGAAGACATCGGCGAATTCGCACCCCACGGCGCCGGCGCCGATGACCGCCATCGTTTTGGGAGCCTTCTCGAGAATCAGCGCCTCGTCGGATGAAATGACGGTAGTCTTGTTCAGCTCGAGTCCGATCTGTGGCAGGCCCTTTACACGTGACCCCGTGGAGATGACGATGGCTTTCTTTGCGTCGTGCTTCTCGTCCTTTCCATCGACTTTTACCGTGACAGCGTTCTTGCCGGTGATTTTTCCGACGCCCTTGATCCAGGTGATCTTGTTTTTCTTGAAGAGATACTCGACGCCCTTCGAGTTTTGATTGCTGACGGCGCGGGAGCGCTTCATCGCCACGCCATAATCGAGCTGGACGTCACTGACGGTGATGCCGAAATCCTTTGCCGAGTGGGAGATTTTGGTCGCCAGCGACGCCGATTCGAGTAGCGCTTTCGCGGGAATGCATCCCCAGAGTACGCAGGTGCCGCCGAGTCCTTCTTTTTCGACGACCGCGACGGACATCCCGAGCTGAGCGGCGCGAATCGCGCCGACATAACCGGCGGGACCGCCGCCAATAAAAATCACGTCATAACTTGCCATGGAAATTTCGAGTTAGTAGTCCGAAGGAAATGTAGTCGTGGGCTGCGAACCGCGGACTGATGCGGATCGCGGATTGCGTGATTAACGGCATGTCGGACTGCTGCTAGCTACGAACTGGGGACTAACCGCGGATTGTTGACCGTACGGGTTGCGCACTGCGAGCCAGTCCGAAGTTCGGAATCCGCTGAGTCATGAATCCGCAGTAGGTCCCCCAATCCTCAATTAGTCAGCGATCCGCAATGCACTTGGTCCGAAATGCGAAGTACGCAATCAGATTATTAAAGACAGGGGATTCTCGATGTACTGTCTCACCGTCTGGAGGAATTTCGCGCCGGTGGCTCCGTCGATGACGCGGTGATCGCAGCTCATCGTCACACGCATGCGATGACGCACTTCCAGCTGTCCGTCGATTACGACCGGTTTCTCTTCCGCCCCTCCAATGGCGAGGATACCGGCTTCGGGCGGATTGATGATCGCTGTGAACTGGTCGATGCCAAACATGCCGAGATTGGAGACGGAGAACGTTGAGCCAGTGTATTCCTCAGGCGTGAGCTTGCGGTCGCGCGCGCGGCCGGCGAGGTCGCGGGCTTTGGCGGAAATGTCCCAGAGCGTCATTCGATCGGCGTCGAAGAGCACGGGAGTAATCAGACCATCTTCAATGGCGACGGCCATCGCCACGTGAATCCGATTGAACTGACGGATCTTGTCGTTCAGCCAGTGAGCGTTGACCTCCGGGTGCTCGGCCAGTGCGAGCGCGACTGCCCTGATGACGATGTCATTGAACGACGCTTTGTACTCGTCTCCCATCTCGCTCAGTTGAGTTCGCAGCTCGGCCGCTCTTGTAACGTCGAACTCGGCGGTAAGGAAGAAGGTCGGAACCGGTCCGTTCGATTCGGAAAGCCGCCGCGCGATGGTCTTCCGGATCTGCGTGAGCGGCACATCCTTGAAATCACCTTCCTTGGCGAGGCGTTCAGCGGCTGCAGAGCGTCCTTCAGCAATTCCGGCTGCTTTGGCATTCTCGATGTCGCGCTTGACGATACGTCCGCCCGGCCCCGTGCCCTGAATGGCGCCGAGCTGGATTCCTTTTTCGGTAGCGAGTCGGCGGGCAAGAGGTGAAGAGCGCTGTCGTCCGGCAGCCGCTGCCCCTGGACGCGACGCGCCGTTGCCACGCGGCGGCGCAGCGGGGGCAGAGGGTGGTTTGGTGGGTGCGGGCGGGGCCGGTCGGGCCGGCGCACTCGGTGCTTGTGCTGCTGCCTTCTGCTGCGGTGGAGTCGATGCTTCGCCCTGCGACTGCGCGGGTGCCTGCGGTACCGGACTCTTGCCCGCGGTCTCCTTCGTATCAGCAACGGCTTGGGCGGGCGCTCCACCGGTTTGCGCGGTTTGCGCCTGCTCTGGCTGCTCTGGCTGCGCTGACTGCGCTGGCTGCGCGGATGCAGCGGCTGGGGCAGCAGGTGCGGCCGATCCGATGATCGAATCGATGTTCTCGTCGGGGTTCGCGATCACCGCGATCAAAGTTCCGACGGGCGATGCATCGCCTTCGTTCGCCAGTCGCTTGCGGAGAACTCCATCCCCACGCGCGACCAGCTCCATCACTGCTTTATCGGTCTCGACTTCTGCCAGCACATCACCGGACTTGACCTGGTCGCCCTCGTTCTTGTTCCACTTGACGAGGCGGCCTTCTTCCATCGTCGGCGAGAGCGCCTCCATCACCACTTTGGTTGCCATACGAGCTCAGTCGAGGTACATGACTTTTTTGATCGCCGCGACGGTCTTGCCGGCGTCGGGTTTTGCCGCTCTCTCCAGGTTCTTCGCGTAAGGCATCGGCACATCTTCCTGGTGGACGCGCAGCACCGGTGCGTCGAGATCGTCAAAGCACTCGCGTTGAATGAAGTCCACCACCTGCGAGCCCATGCCGCAGACCTCCCAACCTTCCTCGAGCACCACGGCGCGATTGGTCTTCTGCACCGAGCGCGCAATCGCTTCGACGTCCATTGGCCTGACCGTGCGCAGATCGACGACGTCGACGTTGATTCCTTCCTTGGCGAGATCATCTGCAACCTTCATCGCCACCAGCACCATCTTGCCGTGGGTGATGAGCGAGCAATGATCACCCTCGCGCTTCAATTCAGCGACACCAATCGGGACGATGTGCTCACCCTCCGGGACTTCGCCCTTGATGTTGTAGAGCATCTCGCCCTCGAGGAACACCACCGGGTTGTCGTCGCGGATCGCCGACTTGAGGAGTCCTTTCGCATCGGCAGGCGTGCCGGGCGTGCACACTTTGAGCCCCGGAATGTGGGCGAGCCAACTCTCCCACGCCTGTGAGTGCTGTGCGGAGAGCTGCAGCGCGGCCCCGTTGGGGCCGCGGAACACCATCGGCATCTTGAATTGCCCGCCCGACATGTAAAGCATCTTCGCCGCCGCGTTCACGACTTCGTCGAGAGCGAGCAGCGCGAAGTTCCAGGTCATGAACTCGACGATCGGACGCAGTCCAACCATTGCCGCGCCGACCCCGACTCCCGCAAATCCAAGCTCAGTGATCGGCGTGTCGACGATGCGCATCGGTCCGAACTCGTCGAGCAATCCCTTGGAGACTTTGTAGGCGCCGTTGTATTGCGCCACTTCCTCGCCCATGAGGAAGACGCGGTCGTCACGCTGAAGCTCCTCGCGGAGCGCCTGTGTCAGCGCGTCACGATAAGTGAGTACCGCCATCAGGAGCTCGTGTCCGTGTAGACGTCGGTGTAGAGCTTGTCGAGCGGCGGCTCAGGGCTGGCGTCGGCGAAATCCCAGGCATCCTGCGCAATTGCCTTGGCTTCGTCGTCGATCTTGTGCATCTCGCCCTCGGTGAGCTCGCCCGCCTCGTACAGCTTGTTGTGCAGCAGCAGGATCGGATCGCGCTTCATGTTCTCTTCGAGCTCGTCCTTGGTGCGATAGGTGCCGCTTACTGCATCCGACATGGAGTGACCCATGAAGCGGTAGGTCCTCATCTCGATCAACGTCGGGCGCTTCTCTTTGCGCGCCCGCTCGATCGCTCGCGCCATGCACTCGCGGACCGCAAAGACATCTTGACCGTCGACAGACTCGCCTTCCATCCGGTAACCCTTGGCACGGATAAGCACGTCTTCGTTGGCGGTCGACCGCGAGATCGCGGTGCCCATCCCGTAGCGATTGTTCTCGATAATGAAGATCACCGGCAGGTCCCAGAGCGAGGCCATGTTGAGTGCCTCGTGGAAGGCACCGATGTTGACGGCTGCCTCACCAAAGAAGCAGACGCACACTTGGTTTCCCCGGCGATACTTAATCGCGAAGCCGACCCCGGCTGCGATCGGGACGTGACTGCCGACGATGCCGTGTCCACCGAGGAAGTTGGTATGCGAGTCGAAGAGGTGCATCGACCCGCCCTTACCACCCGACACTCCGGCCTCGCGTCCGAAAAGTTCTGCCATGATCGCCCGCGGGCTGATCCCGCGCGCCAGCGCCTGGCCGTGATCGCGATAGGCGGTGATGATGTAGTCGTCGGGGCGAATCATCGACATCACGCCGGTCGAGATCGCTTCCTGTCCGATGTACAGGTGGCAGAATCCACCGATCTTTCCGAGCGCATAAGCCTCGGCGCAGCGCTCCTCGAAGCGGCGCTGGAGCAGCATGGACTGCAGGAGCTCGCGTCGCAGCTCGGGAGTTGTGCCCGCGATGTTAGCTGGCGCGCTCTCTTTCTCGATCACTGTACCCATCTCGGGATCTTTTTCGGTCGTGGGTCCTCTCCCGTCATCAGTCGGGGCAACGTTCTGCTGGCCGTCGGTTGATGCCGGCTTCTCTTTGCGCTTCGGCGCCGGAGCGCGCTTCGCCTCCGTGCTCATACGCCTGCTGCCTGAACCTGCTCCCACGCGTGATAGCTGGACCGAACGAGCGGTCCTGATTCGACGTGGCGGAATCCCATCTCCATTCCGATCTCGTACAATTCCCTGAATTCCTGCGGAGTGTAGTAGCGGTCGAGTGCGATGTGCGCGTCTGACGGGCGCAGGTACTGGCCGAGCGTCAGAATGTCGACGTCGACTCCGCGCAGGTCACCCATCACGGCGACAACTTCTTCTTTCGTTTCGCCCATGCCGAGGATCATTCCGGTCTTGGTCGGGATGTCAGGGGCGACACGCTTCACGTAGCGGAAGATATCCATCACCCGCGGATACCGACCGCCAGGCCTGGCCTTCTTGTAGAGTCGCGGTACGGTCTCCGTATTGTGATTGTAGATCTCGGGACGCGCCTCGAGGACGGCGCTGATGCTGTCGTGATTACCCTGGAAATCGGGGACCAACACTTCGACCGAGCAATCGGGAACGCGCTCGTGGATCTGTCGGATCGTCTCAGCGAAGACCCAGGCGCCGAAATCGGGGAGATCGTCGCGGTCAACCGAGGTGATGACGGCGTGCTTCAATCCCATCTCGGCGATGGCTTTTGCTACCCGGTGCGGTTCAGCGATGTCGTACTTGGGAGGACGTCCGTGGGCAACGGCGCAATAGGCGCAGTTTCGGGTGCAGACGTCGCCAAGGATCATGAAGGTGGCGGTGCCGTGCTCCCAACATTCGCCGACGTTGGGACAGTGGGCTTCCTCGCACACCGAGTGGAGGTCGAGCTCGCGCATCAAGCTCTTGAGTCGCATGTAGTTGGGGCCGCCCGGCGCTTTCACTTTGAGCCACGACGGTTTCCGCTCGGGGAGCGGCTCGGCGCGATGACGCCCCATTATTTGATAGAGAGTATCTGGCATCTGTTGGGGCCGACGGGGAGGAGAGGGTCCGTCGAGCTTAGGGAATCTACATCAAAAACGGTCTGGGCGAAATTGTGACAGGTCGTGGCTAAGTGGTGATTCTGTCACGAGATCGGCGATTAAATCCCCCGTCAGGGGGGCCATCAGTACGCCGTTGCGCGAGTGGCCGCAGGCGTAAATGAGCGAAGAGTGCTTCGGATCGGGGCCAATGATCGGGAGCAGATCGGGAGTTACCGGTCGCAGCCCAGCCCACGCCTTGGTGTATGACGACGCCAGCACAGGGCAGATTTCTTCCGCCGCAGCGCGGACTTTTTTCACGCCGGTTTCGGTCGTGCGCGAATCGAAGCCGACATCTTCCATCGTGCTCCCACCGATGGTTACTGCGCCACGGGGGACGATGTAGCCGCGCGGGCCGTATGAGACGTGGCGCAGCGGCGTGCTCGAGTACGAAACGAGCTGGCCCCGAGCGGGCTTGACGGATTTTGCGAGGCGGGCACCGGAAATTTTTCCAGCCCAAGCCCCAGCGGCAATCACGACTTTCGGTGCGACGTGCTCCTTCCCCGACTCAGTCGTGACGGTGCAGGAATCCGCGCGGGGTTTCACTGAGCGCACCGATGCGTCAACGCGCTGGGTCCATTTGCTCGTTGAGCAGAGTTTCTTGAGCGCCTCGAGCAGCGCGACGTTGTCGACGGCTCCGTCCTGGGCGCTGAACATGGCACCTAATGCGTGTGGTAGCCCGGGCTCGAAGTGCTGGAGCTCCTTTGCGTCGAGCCAGCGTGTCGTGGGCAGAGCCGATTTGCGCAGTCCTTTGACTCCTTTTTCGCTGAACGCCACCTGCAGAATGCCCAGTCGATTCAACGGGACTTTGATGCCGGTGCGCTCGGCGAGGAACTCGATGTAGGATGGGTATCTGTCGCGGGCAGCGATTCCGAACTGGTGGGCTGGACCCGGTGCTCTTTCGACCGATGGCGCCAGCATGCCGGCGGCGGCCGGAGAAGCCTCTCCGGGGCGGTGCTCGCCGATTAGTGCGACTTCGACTCCCCGCTCGGCCAGCGCCGCGGTGACGGCCAGCCCGATGAGGCCGCCGCCGACCACTATTACCTCGCTGCTCAGTTGCCCCGCCCCGGTTGGTTGCCCTCGTGAAACAATGAGGAGGGCGCTATCGTAATGATTCCAGACACTGTTTCGGAGAACATCATGTTACGCGCAATTTTCATGATCGGCCTATTCGCCATGCTGGGCCTCTTCGCCGTGGGCATGGTGTTCAAGTTATTCGGCGGGCTCGTCGGTTTGACTTTCTTCCTGGTTGCCCTCGCGCTCAAGGTAGTCATCGTTGGCGGGCTGCTGTACTTCGGGATCAGAGTTCTTAGCCCGGGGACGGCGGAGCGCATCAGGGAGAGGTTCGCGGGGACCAGACTCACGCGCTATTAGATCGGATCGGTATTAGCTCGGATATAAGACAACTGCCTGCCGGGTGCTGACAGTAGCGGTCAGCGCCTAGCAGGCAGTTGTCTTTGTCTTTGCACGCTCCTCAGGTCTCCAGCGCCTCAACGACCCCCCACGTCAGCAACGGAACCATGATCTCATGGTGCCCGGTTATTTCGTAGCCTTTGCCGCTCCCCTGGGTCGGTCGCTGAACGACATTCACCCGCGGACGGTAGTGCCGCTGCATGTCGAGATCGCAGGTGGTGAAGCCGGTTGGCTTTCCGCCGTTCAGGTTGCGCGCGATCGTCAGCGCTTTGAGAAAAACTTCGGGCATTATCACCGCGCTGCCGAGGTTCAACACGACGCCACCATCGTGAAGGGCGGGAAGGGACGCAGCCAGGCGACGGAAGTCGCGATGACTGGTGTCGCCAATGGCTGCGCCGTTAGTCGCCGGATGCTGGTGAATTATCTCGGCGCCGAGTGCAGCGTGAACGGTGCACGGAATGCCCAGTCTATAAGCGGCCAGCATCACCGACAGCTCGCCGTTGGAGAGCGGGATCTCCTTGAGCGCTCGAGCCAGCGATTCACCCATGCCCCAGCCGCTCTTCATTCCGATCGTGAATGCCTGATTCATTCCGCGACCGGTTTCTTCAGCCATCCCGAAAGTGCCATCGACAAGTCCGCGCGCGACGTCCTCCGACGTCGCGCCAAACCGCGCGATCTCGTAGTCGTGGATCGCCGCCGATCCGTTCATCGCCAGGTGCGTGATCACCTGGCGTTTCATCAGATCGATGAGAAGCGGCGCCAGGCCGGTCTTCACGATGTGCCCGCCGAGCATCACTACTACCGCCTTTTTTGTCTTGGCGGCCGACGCAATCGCGGCAACGACTCGCTGGAAATCGCGCGCTACCAGTACGTCGGGCAGTGACTTGAGAAACGCCGCGAAACTGCGGTCCCTGCGATCGACTGGAGGCGGCGACGCGAATTCAGCGGCGGCGACTTTGTTGGGGCGCCGCTCTATTGGAACGGTGCGCACTCTGGAGAGATCGACTTCCGCGGGCGGCTCCGCTCGCGAGGGCGCGCTCTTTGGCTTGGCCCCTGTGCCCGTGCTCTTCGGGCGCGGACGGGGACCGCGGTTACCGCCTACGGATTCGGCGATGGGAAGTAGGACTTGAGATAGAGATTGAGCGATCCGAACGACAGCTTCGACTTCAATTGCAACATGATGTGTTTGTCGTCGTCTGATAGCCACACCTCGGCGTGGCCATTCTCCGAGAAGATGCCCTTCGTCTTGATCACCGGCTGAACGACGATCGCATCGAATGTCCCGGCGGGAACCTTGATTCTCTCCTTCCGCAGCACCTTGATGCGGACCGGATTGCGATCGGGACGGAAGTAGCGATTGAAGTCGTAAGTCTTGCCCACCTCGAGCGGAATCGTTCTGATGAAATAGAGGAACGACCCATCATCGAGCGGCTGACTCACCGATTGCTCTTCCTTGGCCGGCTTCTTGGAAGTCTGAACGAAGATGGCGCGCTCCGGATAAATCTCGAATCTGCGCTCGGTGTCTTTTCCGCCTTCCTCCAGCTCCTGGACGAATCTCAAAGACGAAAGCGTTTCCGCATCCATCCAGCTTTCATAGACGTCATTGACGCGGTACATGAAGTTCCCACCCTGCACCCAGAACGCCGTGTGCCAGGCTGGACGGCCGCGCAGATTGTCGAGGGCGACGACTTCCATGTGCGCATTGCCGACTCTCAACACGCCGAACTTCACGTCGTACTCCATGCGCTCGCCGGCTCCGAATGGAACCTTGGCGTACTTCGCGCTGGATGCAGCCACCGTTTGAGCAGCATTGACCTGCGCCAGTGAATGACCCGCAGTCACCGCGGAGATGGCAACAACTCCACAAAGCAATAGCTTCACGCTGCACCTCCGGCTGCGGCGGCGAGACCGCGCGCTTTGCGACTGAATCGGACGAGACCGAGCGCATCGGCAACGGGACGAACTCTCGTCTCTCTGGTCCTGACATCGTAACGTGGCGCGAGATCGACGTTCTCGACTCTGCGAGCGAACCGGCGAGCCTTCAGGAGCAGCTCCATGTTGGCTGCCCAGCCGTTGGTGCTCACAACCGGCTCCTCACCGATCGCTTTGATCAGCTCACGCAGGACTGAAATGCGATAAAGCCGATAAGTCGTGAAGGGATCGACCGCTTCCGTCCGCGGCAGGCCAGTGCGCTGGATCCAATTTGCGAAGCGATGCAGCCTCCGCACGGGAGGAGGAGCCTCGTCCATCTCTTGTCTGGCGGCCACGATGTCGGCGCCTCCTTCAAAGCGCTTTACGAGCTCCGGAATATGCTCAGGCTGATCGGTAAAATCCGCCTGCATGACAATCAGAGCATCGCGACGAGCATACCGCGTGCGACTAGAGACCTCGCGAACGAGTTTGTCTACCGCTGCGCCGTATCCTTGGCGGAGGTCACCTCGCAGGACCGTGAGTGGGATGACGTCTGAGTAGGGCTCCAGCGTCTCGCGAGTCCCATCGGTACTGCCGTCGTCGTAAACGACGATCTCGTACTCGCGAGAATAGTCCTGAAAGACGCGTCTGATGCGCCAAAGGAGCACACCAACAGTCTGACCTTCGTTATAGGTCGGAATACAGATGTAGATCAACGCACTTCCGCGGCTAAGGTGGTGACGGGGGGCTCTTCACAGGCAAGATAGGAGAGGCGGGTAATTACCCGCTACCCCGCGATCACTCTGTTGTACACCTCAGCCGTCCGTTCGATCATGCGCTTGGAGTCGAATTCACGCGCCCGCTGCCTGGCACCCTCCGCGAGCAGGGCGCGCAATCCGTCGTCACTGATCAGCGCCGCCGCGGCGCGCACGAACCCGGTAACATCGCCAGCTGGGACGAGGAGTCCGCTCTTACCGTCCTCGATGACCTCGGGCAACCCGCCAACCGCGAACGCGATCGGTGGCACTCCGAGCGCCATCGCATCAATGACGGATGTACCTAGCCCTTCTGACCGCGCGGGATGCCAAAGCACGTCGAGCCCGGAGACCGCGTCGTGAATTTCTTCGACGAATCCAGCGTCGAATCCTTCGACACCAGAGACGGTCGTTCCTCCTTTGCCTTTTCCGCCGAGTAGCACCAGGCGCGTCCGCCGAAAGAGCTCGCCGGGCAGCCGGCGGGCGATTCCGCCGACCATGTCCAGACCTTTTTCCTGTGTCATCGCGCCGACTATTCCGCAGATCACAGCACTCGCCGGCCAGCCGCGCTCGCGACGCCAATTGCGCGGGCGCTTCACCTGAGGTGCGGGTACTCCGGAGTAAACGACCTCGATCCGATCGGCCGGCACTCCGGCCTTCACCATTACCGCTTTGACTGCGTGCGAGATGGCGATGAACGCATCGACACCGTGGCGATACTTGAGACGCACCTGCTTCGGCGGAAATACGACGCGGCGGGTCACGATCAGGCGCGTCTTCCTTTTCCCGATGAGCGCGAGCCTGGCGATCGAGTGTGATCTCGCATCGTGGGCGTGGACGATTCCGGCGTTCCACTCGCGGGCGACAGCCCTCAGCTCGCGCGCCGAGCGGATGTCCCATTCACCCCTGAGTGTAAGTCGATAGGTAGGAAGCCCTGCCTGGTCTGCGCGCCTGATGAGGGGCGACCCGGTTGGTGCTATCACCAGCGTGCGATAGCCAAGGTCGCGCAGTCCGGTGGCGAGAAGAAATACCTGACGCTGGCCGCCGCGCCAGCTGCGCCCGGAATCGACGTGAAGAATCCGGGGAAGATCCACTACGCTTCGAGCTTCTTCGCGAAAGCCTTGAACAGGCCGCGATCCCACGGCTCAGCGGAGTCGGTCATCTCTTCTGGATGCCACTGAACACCCATCACCCACCAATCCTCATCTGTGGATTCGATGCCTTCGATGATGCCGTCCGGGGATCGCGCGGTGACGCGCATTCCGTCTGCCACTCGCTTCACCGACTGGTGGTGGAATGAATTCACGCTGACGTGTTCGGCGCCGACGGCTTTGGCAATGAGCGAGCCAGGCTCGATATCGATTTCGTGGGTGCGCGAGTTTCGCGCGCCTTCGTCATCGTGGGCGATACCGGTCTCGCACTGAGAAGCAATGTCCTGCACCAAGGTGCCGCCGAGCGCGACGTTGAGGATCTGTATACCGCGGCAGATTGCGAGAACGGGCATGCCACGCGCTCGCGCCTCTTCGATGAGCGCGGCCTCGGTCGCATCGCGGGACGCGTTTACCGAGCGTACTTTTTCGTGGCGCTTTTCGCCGTAACGCGCGGGATCGACATCCTCCCCTCCGGTCAGGACGAGACCGGCCACGGAGTCGAGTACACGCTCAGCTGCTTGAGCACTGGAAAGCGGTGGAACGATGAGTGGTATGAGCCCTGCTCTTTCCAGGGCGGTCACGTAAGCGGCGGTTAGCCGGACACGACTGGTATCGCCATCAGGGCGAATACTGGCGGTAACAGCAACTGTGCAGGCTGGAACCGGCTTGCGCGCGGACGACACGAGTGATCTCTCTTCGACAGGGTACGTTGGCATTGCTTCTCGCCGCCGCGTCGGCGACTAAGGCACAGCCCCAAATTGTGAACGCCGTGCCGGTCACCTGCAAGGGGGAGCGCATCAGCCGCATCGATATCGATGCCAGCCCGCCGTTCCGAATTACGGGCAACACCATCTGGCAGCGTGCTGGCCGTTTCGCGGCCAAGCAGCACGTGACGACACGCGAGTCGGTCATCAGGCGCTATCTGGCGCTTCAACTGGGCGACAAGTGCACCGAGCTCCGACGCGCCGAATCCGAGCGCATTTTGCGGTCACAACCGTTCATCGCCGACGCGAGCGTGCTCGCCTACGCCGATGGCAACGGCGGAATCATACTCAGCGTCTCGACGGTGGACGAAGTCTCAGTAATTGTCGGCTTGGGAATCGGCGGCGGATCCCCCGCGGTTCACGCGCTGCTGCTGGGTGAAGACAACCTGATGGGGAGTGCCATTCACCTCGATGGGTCGTGGAAGAAAGGGCTCCGCTTTCGCGACATCTACGCCGGCAGATTCGTCGATTACCAGTTTCTGGGCC
Source organism: Gemmatimonadaceae bacterium (assembly GCA_036506035.1). Classification (GTDB taxonomy): domain Bacteria; phylum Gemmatimonadota; class Gemmatimonadetes; order Gemmatimonadales; family Gemmatimonadaceae; genus UBA4720. The sequence continues at coordinate 27,526 of DASXSL010000009.1, forward strand.
GGCCCTACCAGTTACTGGCGGAGGGAGGCCGACGTGAGCTCGGGAGTGACTGGCGAACCGAGCTGAGTCATCCCTTTCTCACCGATCTGCAACGGATTTCGTGGCGAACGACGGCTGGAAATCTCAACGGCTACTACTACTTCCGCCGACCGGGAGCTGAAGCAGCTGCCATCAAGCTCGCTCGCTCTTACAGCGACATCGGCGGCGTGGTTCGCGTCGGACCGCCACTCGGCCGTCTGGCGCTCGTTGGGGGATCGCTCTCCTTCGAGGACGAAGACCCCGGTACGCAACCGGTCATCATCGACGATCGTGGATTAATTCCTGACACCAGTCAGGCGCTTATCAACCGATACACGAAGCATCAGACCGCGCGCATCAACGGACTCGGGGGCATACGCAACATTCACTACTTGCGCGCGAGCGGCTTCGACGCACTCGAGGGAGCACAAGACCTACGCACCGGAGTACAGCTCGCGACGCTGCTGGGAAAGGGCGTGACGGTCCTGCGTGGGAAAGAGAGCGATTGGTTCGCCTCGACGGACCTTTATGCCGGCATCGCGTCGCCGATCTCGTACGCGGCAGTGGACATCACCGGCGAGGGTCGTCGCAGCGAGGATGGGAAGTGGGACGGGATGCTCGCACACGGGCGCGGCGCGGTATACCTCAAACCCTGGAATCGGCATACGCTCTTATCAAACGTGACCTGGAGTGGAGGTTGGCGGCAGCGGATTCCATTTCAGTTGACGTTCGCCGACCGAGACGGTGGGCTCCGCGGTTTCAGAGCAGCGGATGTCGGTGGTGCGCGGCGATTGATTGCGCACGTCGAGGACCGATATCTGGTCGGGCGCTATACTGACCTCGCCAGCGTGGCGGTGGCCGGATTTGCTGAGGCCGGCAAGATCTGGGCGGGCGACTCTCCCTTCGGAGTGACCACTCCGATTTCGGCGTCGCTGGGAATCAGCGTGCTGGCGGCATCGCCGCCGCAGTCACGCCGAACTTTCAGAGTCGATTTGGCGCTACCGGTGCGAGGTCCGCGCGGTCACGGCTGGGAAGTGAGGCTGACCGCGGCGGACTTCACCAGAATTTTCCGGATCGAGCCGCGCGACATTTTCAATAATCGGGAGAGATCGATCCCGTCCTCGGTTTTCAACTGGCCGTGAGGCGGAAAGAGGGAAGAGGGAAGAGCAGCGAGACGGCGTCGCTATCTAGACCTGGCACGAACTCCGAGCGACCGTATACGACGACAGTCAGGTCACGGGACACCTCTCTCATTTATCGCGAAGGTCTGGGAATGAATTCCCATCGGCCAAGAGCCCCGCGCTAGCGATTGCCCGCTGGAACGTCGCGCATCATTTTGCGAACCGGGATCACCAGCAATCCGCACGCGACTGCGGCGATGAAAAGGAACAACGATGTCTGCCTGAACAGGATTGGCATCTGGGGCAGCTTCTCCGGATCGACGCTTCCCCCCACGAGCCCCGCCACGAGATTGCCCAATGCGCTCGCCATGAACCAGACACCCATCATTTGGCCCTTGAACTTGATCGGCGCGAGCTTCGTCATCGAGCTCAGCCCCACAGGACTCAGTGAAAGCTCGCCTACCGACTGGAAGAAATAGCTCCACACAAGCCACCACGGTGAGACGCGGACATTGCCCCCGCCGGAGATGACAATGTTCGCCGCAAATAGCATCACTAAGAAGCCAACCCCGTTGAAGAACAGACCCCACGCGAATTTGCCAATGCTCGACGGCGCCTTTCCGCGGTTGCCGAGCGTTATCCAGAGAGCGGCGAACACCGGGGCGAGCGCGATGACGAACACTGAGTTTGCTGCCTGGAGCCAGAGCGTCGGCATTTCCCATCCAAAAACGACCCGATTGGTGAAATCGCGCGCGAAAAGATTGAGCGAGGTCGGAGCCTGCTCGAATGCCGACCAGAAGATCGCCGCAAAGAAGAAGAGAAGGATGATGACGACGACCCGCTTCTTTTCTTCGCTGCTAAGTCCACCACCGACGAATAGATAAATGAAGTAGAGCAGCGCCGACCCAACGATGACGTATGTCATCTTCTGCGCCAGAGAAACAGCGTTGATATGAATGAGTCCGGTCATCGTCAACAGGACCAACAACGCAATCACGCCGACTCCGATCATCGTCGACAGCCTGACGCGACGATGCTCGGCGGGATCAGTTGAACCCGGGCGCACGCCGACGTCACCGAGCGTTTTGTCGCCACGCAGGCGATAGGTGATGAGTCCGATCACCATACCGAGCCCGGCTGCGCCGAAGCCGAGGGACCAGCCCACCCGCTCGCCGAGGATGCCCGTAATCAGCGGGGCCACGAGTGCGCCGATGTTTATTCCCATATAGAAGATCGAGAAGCCGGCGTCGCGCCGCGATCCGCCTTCCGGATAGAGATCACCGACGATCGCCGAGATATTCGGCTTGAGCAGTCCGGTGCCCATCACGATGAAAACGAGTCCGATGTAGAATGCGACGTGCGCGAAGACGATCGAGAGAGCGATCGAGAGATGTCCGAGCGCGATCAGCAGTCCCCCGTACCAGATTGAACGTCTCAGCCCGAGCCATCGGTCGGCGATCCAGCCGCCGGGGAGCGAGGCGAGATACACGCTGGCGGCGTAAATGCCGACGATCGACGAAGCCGTCGCCCGATCCATTCCGAATCCGCCTGACGCCAGCGCGGCCGTCATGAACAGCACCAGCAGCGGCCGGATGCCGTAGTACGAGAACCGCTCCCACATCTCCGTGAAGAACAGAGTGGAGAGGCCAACCGGGTGGCCAAAGAACCGCCGCTCGCTCACTCCGCGACCAATTGCCGGAGGAGGCTCGTCATGAGTCACGGTTCCCGCCGACGGCTGTTGAAATACGTCTCTGTCTCTCTGATCTCTGGCCATGGTCGGAGGAGTTAGAGGAGTGGACGGGTCACTAGGCGTGTACTGCGGCGAGCGGCAAATACCGCTCAGGTGGATGTATGCCGCCGGCTTCCTTTTGTTGCTCCCAGCTGATTGCCGTCGGCGGCTGCTTGATGCAGTGGACGAAATGCCCGGGCGCCTTTTCCTCGAGGGGAGGCACGATCTTCATGCACGCGACGTCCTTCGCCGGGTGATGACAGCGGGGGTGGAAAACGCAGCCCGGCGGCGGACTCGCCGGCGAGGGAACGTCTCCCTGCAGGATGATGCGCTGCTTGCGCGCCTTGGGATCCGCGACGGGAACCGCTGACAACAATGCCTGGGTGTAGGGCATCAGCGGCTCGCGATAGAGATCCTCGGCAGTCGCCAGCTCGACGATTTTGCCCAGGTACATCACCGCCACCCGGTCGGCGATGTGCTCGACGACCGACAAATCGTGGGCGATGAACATGTAGGTGAGATTATGCTGCCTCTGTAGGTCTTCGAGCAGATTGATAACCTGCGCCTGCACCGAAACGTCGAGAGCTGAGACCGGCTCGTCACAGATGATGAATTTCGGCTCCACCGAGAGAGCTCGCGCGATTCCGATGCGCTGTCGCTGGCCCCCGGAGAATTCATGCGGGTATCGTGTCGCGTATTCAGGACGAAGACCGACTTCGCGCAGCAGCTGACTCACTCGCGCATCAGCCGCCGCGCCCTCCGCCAGCTTGTGGATAGTGAGGCCTTCACGAATGATCGCGCCGACAGTCATGCGCGGGTTGAGCGACGACACCGGATCCTGGAAAATGATCTGCATCTCGCGGCGGATCGCGCGCAGCTCGCGCGTACCCATGGCGCGGATGTCTCGCCCCTCGAATCTCACCTCGCCCGCCGTCGGCTCCAGAAGACGCAGAATGGTGCGACCGGTCGTCGTTTTCCCGCATCCCGATTCTCCGACGACGCCGAGCGTCTCACCCCGCGCGACATCGAACGAGACATCGTTCACGGCTTTTACCGCGCCAACCTGACGCGAGAAAACTCCTTTCCTGATCGGGAATTCCTTTTTCAGGTTCCGCACCGATAACAGAGGTGCGCCGCCGTTGCCGTCGCGATCAGGCGTAGTCACGCTGCGTCGACTCCTTCGACAACCACCAGCGGGGCGTGCGGATGATTGCGGCGCTCGGGCTCGCGGGCGAGATGACAGCGCGACACATGCGCCGCTCCGACATCGTAGAGCGGTGGATGCTCGCGCTCGGGAAGGTCCCATGAGTAGGGGCAGCGCTCCCGGAAGCGACAAGCACGCGGCCAATTGGTCGGCGACGGGACAGTTCCCGGAATTACGTTCAGCCTTTCCTGATCGTGACCGATGTGCGGCATTGAGTGCATCAATCCTTCGGTATAAGGATGATGCGGACGAGCAAATAGCTCAGTCACCGACGCCTGCTCGACGATCTCACCCGCGTACATCACTATCACCCTCGACGTCGTCTCGGCGATGACACCGAGGTCATGGGTGATCATCAGAATCGAGGTGCCGAATTCTTTCTGCAGGTGGACCAGCAGATCCAGGATCTGGGCCTGGATGGTGACATCGAGCGCGGTAGTGGGCTCGTCGGCGATCACGAGCGCCGGCTTCATGATCAGCGCCATCGCGATCAAAACGCGCTGTCGCATCCCGCCGGAGAGCTGATGCGGATAGTGCTTGGCTCTTTCCTCCGGAGCCGGAATTCCGGTGAGTGCCAAAGTCTCGACGGCAAGATCCCACGCCTTCCTTTTCCCCAGGCCAGCGTGAATCCGCGCCACCTCGGCTACCTGATCGCCGACACTGAACACGGGATTAAGCGCCGACATCGGCTCCTGGAAAATCATCGAGATTCGATTGCCGCGGATGTGACGCATCTCGTCGTCGGGCAAAGTGACGAGATCCTTGCCGTCGAATTCGATGCGACTCCCCGGTTCGATTCGCCCGGGCGGCTGAATCAACCGCAGAATCGACAGTGCGGTCACTGATTTTCCACAACCGGATTCGCCTACAATGCCAACTGTCTCTCCGGCGCCAATATCGAACGAGACGCCATCGACCGCTTTTGCGACGCCGCCTTCGGCGTAGAAGTAAGTGCGAAGATCGCGGATCGAGAGCAGCGGTGCCGGCATCTCAGGATCTCCGCTCGTACGCGTCGCGGAGCCCTTCGCCGAGAATGTTGAGCGTCATCACCGTGAGCACCATGAACAGGCCCGGAAAGAGTGACATCCACCAGAGTGCGGCGACTTGATCGGCACCATCCTGAATGATGTTCCCCCAGCTCGCCAGCGGCTGCGGAACCCCAATCCCCAGATAGGAGAGACCCGCCTCGAGCACGATCACGTGTGCTACGCCGAGCGTCGCGGCGACTGCAATCGGCGACACCAGGTTCGGAAGCAGATGTCTCGCCAGAATCCGTCGCCGACTGGCGCCGAGCGCCTGCGCCGCGGTTACGAATTCCGCGTGTTTCAACGCAAGAACCTGACCCCTGACGATACGACTGAGGCCGAACCAACCGGTCAATCCGAGAAATAGAACGAGGGCCCCGATCGAGAGATGGGGCCATGCCACCAGCACACCGAGCAGCAGTAACAAGCGCGGGATCGAGAGAAAGGCATCGAGCACGCGCATCATGATTCCGTCGATGAGTCCTCCCATGTAGCCAGCGATCGCACCGTACGCGACGCCGACAGTGAGACTGACGATCGTGGCGAGGATTCCAATCGTGAGCGAGAGTCGCGCCCCGTAAAGAACGCGACTCAAGACGTCGCGGCTGTACGGGTCCGTACCGAAGGGGTGAGCGAGCGAGGGAGGCAGATCCTTGAGCGCGACGATATCCGGTTGGGCAGCAGGATCGTAGGGTGCGATGAAGGGTGCCAGCGCGCCGATCAAGACGATTACGCCGAGTACGAAGAGTGCAATGCGCGACGAACGCTTGCGCAAAAGGCTCCGCACGGTGAGTCCGAGCGGAGACTCACGCGCCCGCGCGAGGTTAGTGCGCGCGAAGTCTTGGGTCGGCCCAGGCATAGAGCAGGTCGGCGAGCAAGCTGCCAAGGGTGACCATGATGCTACCGATGATCACTCCACCAACGACGAGCGGGTAATCGCGCGTGCCGATTGCATTCACCACCGCGTAGCCCATGCCGGGCCAGGCGAAAATCCGCTCGATGAAAAATGCACCGGTGAGAAGCGCCGGAAACGAGAGTCCAATCAGCGTGATGATTGGCAGCAGCGCATTTCGCAGCGCGTGGCGCCTGAGGATCTCGCGCTCGGTCAGGCCCTTGAGACGCGCTGTCCTGATGTAATCGGCAGGCAGCACATCGAGCAGCGCGGCCCGCTGGTATCTCGCTACCGAGGCGGAAGCGAGCAGAGTCAGCGTGAGCGCGGGAAGAAGGAGGTGTCTCAGCCGATCAGCAAAGCGTCCGGCCATACTCATGTACTCGTGCATCACCGGATCGACCGCACCACCGACCGGGAAGATGGGTAGCCAATAGGTGAGCGCGAGCAGGGCGAGAATCGCCAGCCAGAAATCCGGCATCGAGAAGAACAGCAGAGTGATTCCGCTCAGGACGTGGTCAACGATCGAGCCGCGACGCGCGACCTGCACCAGGGCGACGAGAATACCGACCGCGAAGCTGGCGACGAGCGCTACGGTCATGAGGAGCAGCGTATTCGGCAGCGAGCTTCCAAGTACCTCTCGGACAGGGCGGTCGTGGGAGAACGACCAACCCAGCTCACCGTGCGCGAGCGCATTCACGTATCGAACGAACTGTTCCGGCAGTGGGCGATCGAGCCCGTACTGTGCACGCAGGGTCTCGCGAACTTTCTCGCTGACGTTTGGATTGTCGATCACGGCGCTGAAGGGATCGCCGGGAGCGAGATGGATCAAAGCGAACGTGATCGCGGCGACGATCGCGACGATCACCGCCGCCTGAACCAGACGTCGCGCGATGTAGCGGAGCACCCGCTACGGAGTTTTCCGACGCGCCGATTCCCCGGCCGCGGGAGAGGCCATCACCGGTGCATTGTCGCGCGCAATCCGCTTGTCGGGTGGAATCGACCAATCGGCTATGTGCGCCCACCACGCGTCAGGACGCAACGACGTCAGCTGTAGCCGGTTCTGGTAGCCTACGATCTGCCGCGGCTCGGCGAGCCAGATCGCCGGCGCGTCCTGGATGATCGTCTCGTACGCCGTAGTGAAATAGCTCTTTCTCTTGGCCGGATCGAACGAGTTCAGGGCGCTGTCTACGTAGGCGTCGAAGACAGGACTCTCGTACGAGCCATAGTTGTTGCCGCTCGCCGAACGTGAGCCGGCGGTACCCCACGATCCGCGCACAGCGCCGGGGCTTGGCTGAGTGTTCCATTGCCCAATGGTCGCGTCGAAGGCTCGCTTTCTGTCTTTTTCCACCAACACCGGAAAGTCGAGCTTCTCGACATCGACTTTGACGCCGGCGAGGCGGAACTGCTCCTGCAGGAAAATCGCCATCTGCACTCGGGCCTGGCTTGTTGTCGGGACCGAGAGAGTAAAGCGCAGTGGACGCCCATTGCGCGTTCGCATGCTGTCGCTGGTTGTCACGCGCCAGCCAAGCGAGTCGAGAATCTGTCGGGCGCGGGGCAGGTCGTAGGGAATCTGCTTGAGGTTCGGATCAGTGGTCGGGTAAACGCGCAGAGTGGGTCCGAGCGCGGGCTGAGCGAGTGTATCGAAAACGCTGCGCACGATCGCCGCTCGATCGGTCGCCATTGTGAGCGCGCGCCGCAGCTCACGGTTGCCGAAGATCGGATGGAGCCGGTTGGGATTCGCAGGATCGCGCAGGTTGAATTGCGCGAATATGTAGGAGAGGGTGCGAAAGGACTGCACCTTCAGGTCGGGATGCTTTGCGACTTCAGCGAGATTCTCTGGCCGCAAGACCGGGAACAGATCGGTCTCTCCGCTCAGAAATCTCGTCAGCGCGGTATTGAAGTCGGGTGCGATGCTCCAGATCAGGCGACTCAGCTTCGGCGCTCCGTGATAGTTGGCTGTGTCCGCGGCGAGCTCGACGACGGCGCGCGCAACCCAGCGCACAAACCTGTACTGCCCTGAGCCGATCGGATGCTTGGCTGCCTCTGAGCCGCGCCAACCAGCGGGAGCGATGCCCTTGAAGACGTGCTCGGGCATGATCGGCAAAGTATAGACGGCGTCGTAGAACTGCTGCGGCGAACGAGCGTGAAACCAGAAAACCGCCGTCAATGAATCAGGGGTGCTGACGGAATCGATATTGGTGAGGATCGCCGCGGCTGGTGAGCCGAGCGTCGAGTCTTTGCTGCTGGCGATGGTGAATCGCACGTCGTTGGAGCGGACCCGCTGGCCATCGTGCCACTTCGCGTTTGGATTGATGTGAAACGTGATGCTCAACGAGTCAGCTGCCCACGTCCATCGATCGGCCAGCCTCGGCCTGAAGCCGGCGTCGCCGACGGTGTTCAACGAGTCGCCGATGTCGGCCAGGTGATCATAGACGAGGTCGGCGATCTGCGCCGCGGTGGTGCTCTGGAGCAGCGAAGGAATCAGGACGTCGGGATCGCCGCCGGTAGACATTGCCAGCGTGCCGCCGGAGCTCCCGCGCGCGGATGATTCGGTTCCAACACATCCGCCAAGCAACACTGCGCAAAGGATCCCCGCGTATCTCATCGCCGCCATGTCCAGTCCTCGTCGAGAAAGTTCGGAACGCGCTCGAGTGCGTCGGCGCGCACGTCGCCTTCAGTCATCTCCGTCGCTTCCGCATCCTCGAGCGCGCGCACAGCCTCGAACATCACCTGCGCCACCTCGTCGGGATCGGGAGCGCGCCCGAGCAGCGAGTGAAGCGTTGCCGGAGCGGGTATCGACCCATTCGCGGCGACGTCGGCCGCGGAGAAATTCGGGAGCGACGATTGATCATCATCGACGAGGATAGAACCGTGTTGCAACAGGGCGCCGTTCTCCCGCCACTGTGCGCTGCCCACCAGTTTTGCTCCCTGTGCAACGAGCTCGCCTTCGCCCGGCGTCTCGAAACAGGTGCGCATGCTGAGCGGCGGCGCTGGTTGCGAGCTGCCAGCTGCCTCGACCAGTACTCCGAGTCGACTCAAGCCCATTTGCAGGATGCAGTTGATGCGCGAGTAGGTCTCGCGCAGTGAGTAGGCAGCTACCGGTCCGGTGACACTGTAAGTGACTTCGCGGTGATGGAGGATCGCTCGCCCACCGGTGGGCCTTCTCACGACATCGATGTGCGCTGCCTGAAGCTTGCGGAGATCATAGACTCCGAGAGCCGGCTGATTGCGTCCGAACGAAAGCGTTGGACGACTCCAGGAGTAGATGCTGAAAACCGTTTCTCCAGTGCGCGCCGCGCGCGCTTGAAGCGCGCTGTCACGCGCCATGTTCTCGGCGCCGCTGCGAGGCGGGACGAGAAGAAGACGCCAGCGGCTGTAACTTCGCCGGGGGTGCATAGGGTGTTAAATTGTCACTCCTATGAGCACCACAATCAAGCACGTTGAAGCAGCGATTCCTGCCGCAGAATCCTTCGTTCCACGACATGTAGGACCCGACGAGAAAGACGTAGCCGAGATGGTCAAGACTCTCGGATTTTCGTCTCTCGATGAGCTGATAGACGCGACCGTTCCACGCAAAATTCGCTGGCGCGAGGGTCTCAACCTCCCAAAGGGTCTGACCGAGCTCGAGGTTCTCACGTACTTCCGGGCGCTGGCGGCGAAGAACCAGGTCTTCCGCTCATTCATCGGAATGGGTTACGCGGATTGCGTGACACCGCCGGTGATCCAGCGGAACATCCTCGAGAATCCCGGCTGGTACACCGCCTACACCCCCTATCAGGCCGAGATTGCGCAGGGGCGCCTCGAGGCCCTGCTCAATTTCCAGACGATGGTGATCGACCTGACGGGGCTCGAGATCGCCAACGCATCACTGCTCGATGAAGCGACGGCTGCCGCCGAAGCGATGACGATGAGCTATGCGCTCAAGGGAAAGCAGGGCAAGGAAGTATTTCTGGTCGCGTCGGAATGTCATCCGCAGACGATCGACGTAGTGAAGACCCGCGCGAGTGTGCGGGGGATCGAGGTGAAGGTTTCGAGCTGCGCCGATTTCAAGGTCGGGCCGGAGGTGTTCGGTGCGCTGGTGCAGTATCCGGCTACCGATGGCGCGGTAATCGACTACACGAAGACCGTCGAGCAGGTTCACGCCGCCGACGCGCTGGTGACGGTTGCGGCCGACATTCTGAGCCTGGTACTACTGACCCCGCCTGGTGAGTGGGGAGCTGACGTCGTCGTCGGCAACAGTCAGCGCTTTGGCGTACCACTCGGATACGGCGGACCACACGCCGCATTCTTCGCGACCCGAGATGAATTCAAGCGACACATTCCCGGTCGGATCATTGGCGTGTCGCGCGATGCCGACGGGAAGCCAGCGCTGCGCATGGCGCTGCAGACCAGGGAGCAGCACATCCGGCGCGAGAAGGCGACGAGCAACGTCTGCACGGCGCAGGTGCTGCTGGCGGTTGTGGCGAGCATGTATGCCGTCTATCACGGTCCGCGGGGGCTGACTCGCATCGCCCGCCGCGTGCATGGCTTCGCCGCCGCTCTCAGTGAAGGTCTGCGCCGCCTCGGGTTCACCATCGTCCACGACGATTTCTTCGACACCATTCGCGTCGCAGTCGGTAAGCGCAACAGCCACAAGATCGTCGACGAGGCGCAAAGCCGGCGCATCAACGTTCGGTTCATGGACGACCGGACGATCGTGATCGCGCTCGACGAGACCGTCAACAACAACGATATCGAGAATCTTCTGGCAGCGTTCAACGGCGGGAAGGATCCCGATTTCGGGGTGGAAGACCTCGCAACGGGCACGGACACCCGCTACGACGAGCGCTTCAACCGGACCACTCCGTTTCTCACGCATCCGGTGTTCAACATGCACCACGCCGAGACGGAGATGCTGCGCTACATGAACAAGCTGCAGACGCGCGACCTGTCGCTCGTTCACTCCATGATCCCGCTCGGCTCCTGCACCATGAAGCTGAACGCGACGGCGGAGATGATGCCTATCACCTGGCCGGGTTTTGCGAAGATCCATCCATTCGCGCCGCTCGATCAGACCGACGGCTATCGCCAGCTGTTCGATGAGCTGGAGAGCGCGCTCGCCGAGATCACAGGATTCGCTGCCATCTCGCTGCAGCCGAATGCTGGATCACAGGGTGAATTCGCCGGACTGCTGGTAATCGATGCATATCACGCGTCACGCAACGAAGGGCATCGCAACGTCTGCCTGATTCCGCAGTCCGCGCACGGAACCAATCCGGCGAGTGCGGTGATGGCTGGTATGAGAGTCGTCGTCGTCAAGACCGACGAGAAGGGGAACATCGACGTCGCCGATTTGCGCGCCAAGGCGGAGGAGCACGCGCTGCATCTGGCGGCACTGATGGTGACTTATCCGTCCACGCACGGCGTGTTTGAGGAGTCGATCGTCGAGATCTGCGATGTCGTGCACAAGTATGGCGGGCAGGTCTACGTGGACGGCGCCAACATGAACGCGATGGTCGGGCTCTGCCGGCCGGCTGACATCGGCGCCGATGTCTGCCATCTCAACCTCCACAAGACTTTCTGTATCCCGCACGGTGGCGGCGGGCCGGGAATGGGACCGATCGGAGTTGCCAAGCACCTGGTGCATTTCCTTCCTGGCCATCCGGTGGTGAGACTCGACGGGCGGACCGAGGTCGGAGCGGTCTCGGCGGCGCCGTGGGGAAGCGCGAGCATCCTGCCGATCTCGTACGCCTACATCAAACTGATGGGCGGTGATGGGCTGGAGTACGCAACGAAAGTTGCGATCCTCAACGCGAACTACATTGCGAAGCGTCTCGAGCCGCACTTCCCGGTGCTCTACAAAGGCGCCCACGGAACGGTGGCGCACGAGTGCATCGTCGACACGCGGGTGGTGAAACAGGCCAGTGGCATCGATGTGGAAGACATCGCCAAGCGACTGATGGACTATGGCTTCCACGCGCCAACGGTATCGTTCCCGGTGCCGGGGACGCTGATGATCGAGCCGACGGAGAGCGAGCCGAGGGACGAGCTCGATCGCTTCTGCGACGCGATGATCTCGATTCGAGAGGAGATCCGGGACATCGAGAGCGGAAAAGCCGATCGCCAGGACAACGTGCTGAGGAATGCGCCGCATACCGTCGGACGCGTAACGTCGTCCACGTGGACGCACCCATACACGAGAGAGCAGGCGGCATTCCCGGCGCCGTGGACCAAGGACTTCAAGTTCTGGCCGGCGGTAGCGCGGGTGGAAAGCGCATACGGCGACCGAAATCTCGTTTGCTCGTGCCCCCCGGCTGACGCCTATGCTGAGGTGGAGGCGAGGGGCTGAATCAAGGCGGGCCGTTGATATGGGCGCCTGTGCGGCTCAGTAGATGAACGACCAGCCTATTGGCCGATGTGTTTTCCGTAAGCGTCCGACTTCAAGAGACCGTCAATCTCTGACGGATTGCTCGGCTTCACTTTGATCATCCAGCCGGCGCCGTAGGGATCACTGTTCACCAGCGCCGGCTCCTTGTCGAGGCGGTCGTTGGTGGCGATTACCTCACCGGCGATCGGCGCAAACAGCTCGGAGACTGCCTTCACGGCTTCGATGGTTCCAAAGACATCGTGCTTGGCGAACTTGGCACCGACCTCCGGTAGCTCGACGTAAACGACGTCACCCAACTCGCCCTGGGCGTAGTCGGTGATGCCGATCTCCACGTTGCCGTCCTTGCCCTTCCGCAGGTACTCGTGCTCTTCGGTGTACTGGAGATCCTTCGGGATGTTTGCCACTGTGCTCCGCTGGTGGAATGCGCTTGACTGTCGGGCGCGAAGTCTATCCGCGCCTCAAAACAGAGTCAAGAAATTCCAGCCGCGGTTGCTACCGGCTGCGGCGACGCATCGCGCTGAAGGGAGCTCCAAAGCGCATCGACATCGCGCTCGAGATCGTCGAGCGAGCCGTTGTTCTCGATGACGTAGTCGGCCCGGGCGCGTTTGAGCTCCGCCGGCATCTGCGACGCGATCATGTTCATCGCATCCGTCTCTTCCAGCCCACGCGTCGCAACGAGTCGCTCGAGCCTGAGGGGGCGGGGAGCATCAACGAGCACGATGGCGTCAAACTCTTCGACCAGATTGCGCTCGAACAAGAGAGGAATCACACAGACGACGATCTGGTCGCCGCGCTCCTTTGCCTGCGCGATCTCGCGGTCTCTAAGTCGGGTGACGCCGGGGTGCACGATCCGGTTCAGGGCGTCGAGCTCGTTCTGATCGGCGAAGACGATCTGTCGGAGGGCATCGCGGTCGAGACTTCCGTCTTTCTTCAGAACGTCTTTGCCCCAGCGTTTGACGATGTCCTTCAAAGCCTGCGTCTCGGGACGCACCGCTTCGCGGGCGAGCACGTCGGCGTCAATGAGCGTGGCGCCACGCTCGGCCAGCATCTTTGCCACCTCTGACTTTCCGCTGGCGATGTTTCCAGTCAGTCCGATAAGAAGCATCTGTCACTGGATTGAGGTTGAACAGCGGCCGTGCGTCGCCAAGATAGGATTTTATACCGACCCTGTCACGCGTAAACTGCTGCTTGGAGCGTACGGGTCTTTCCGCACCTCAGCAGCCGATGAGCTGCTTACAGGAGCGGAACCTGAGCCGCGTCGCCCGCCGGTACCGTATGACACATTCGGCAACGCGCCTCATACGACTCGGTGCCGCCAACCATTATCTGCGGCGAGTTGTAAGGAGCGGGCCGACCCCCGATCAGCCGTTGATTGCGGCTGGCGGGGCCTCCGCAGAGGACGCAAATCGCGTGCAGCTTATCAACGACCTCTGCGATAGCCATTAGTTCCGGCATCGCTCCGAACGGCTCTCCGCGGAAGTCGGTGTCGGTACCGGCAACGATTACACGCCGGCCGCGGCTCGCCAGGGAGGTGACGAGCGAGATGATCCCGTCATCCAGGAACTGCGCTTCATCGATGGCGATGACGTTGGCAGTCGGGTCGATCTGCTGAGCGATTTGGGACGACGAATCCGCCGGAATGGCTTCAACGGTGCGGCCGTCGTGGCTGGAGACAGAGTAGATCCCCGCGTATCGGGCGTCGAGGTGAGACTTGAACACCTGAACACGCTTGCGTGCTATGACCGCGCGGCGGACACGACGAATCAGCTCCTCGCTCTTGCCGCTGAACATCACGCCGGCAATGACTTCTATCCATCCACCGCTCTGGTGGAATGGTCCACTCGGCCCGCTCACGACCGGTCGCGATCTCTACGAGGTTCGCGCCCCGGTCCTGCTCCTCCTCTTCCGCTGCCCCGTCCTCCTCCTCCCCCTCCTCCTCCTCCTCCGCGGCCCTGTCGGTCGGACGGTCCGCCGCGGCGAATGTCAGGGCGGCCGCGCGAAGGTCCGCTACGATCAGGGCGGCCCTCTCCTCTCGAGCGGTCGTCCCTTGGTCGATCTCCACCCGTTGGGCGCGACTTCGCCGGTGCCAGTGGATTCGCTTCTGCAGCGCGTCGCTGCGAACGCTCGCGCTCGAGCAGCTGCAACGCTGCTGCCGCCAGCTCGGTCCCGTCGAATTCGCGCAGCAATGGCTCCAGCGCGATGACTTCGCGAGCGGGGACGCCGCGCGAGAGGACCGCTCGCAACTCCTCACGGACAGCCTCCTCTCGATCGCGCGCTCGTCTTTCGGGCCCGTGAAGATTGAGAGGCGCGAGCCTGCCACTCGCCAGCTCGCGCAGCCACGCCACCTCGCCCGGCGCGGCAAGAGCCACTACCTGAACCGGCTTCGCCGTTGCGATACGCTGCAGCTCGGCCGGTGTGACTGGTGGCTGGAAAAAGATCACCGTATGGACGGTTACGCTCCCAAGCTCTCCGCGCGCGACGTTGATTGATTTGTCGTCGTGGTGATAGCCGAGGGTGCGTAACGTTCGGGTCGCTTCCTCGGCGGCTGCCTCGTCGCGGGCGACGATCACTGTCGACGGCGGATCGAGATCATCGAGGAGCTTGCGCAAGGCGCCGCCGCGTGCGCTGCCGGCAACCGAGACGTACTTGATGATTGGTAGCTCGTAGTCGACTGGAATCTGTGGAGCTTCAGTCTCTGGTGCGCCAACGCGACGCGCCCGACGCGCATAACGCTCGGCGAAGCTCTCCACGGCCGGCGTGCTTTTTCGCGCAACTATCACGCGTGCCGCCTCCGTGAGCTCGCCGAGCAGGCCTTCGAGTGCGCGCACCATCGGCTCACCTTCTTCCAAAATGTCATCCACCCAGGCAAGGGCGATGGTGCGAACCGATTCGACCTTGAGCAGTGATGCCCGAACGAGGGCGCTCAGCTCCACTGCAGTTCCAGCGACGGCGAGCACCGGGCGGCTCCTGAAGATCCTTCCGGCTCGACCGGCGCTGGTGATCGGGACTACTTCGATTCCGGCAGGTCCCGAAAGACGCAGGATCGTCTCTGAAATCGTGAGCGCGGTTTCCGCATCACGAGTAACCACCACTACTTGCGTGCCGCCGGCCGAGGGGTCGACGCGAGAGAGTATCGGGGTCAGGAAATCCGCGATCGATTCGGTGGTGTGCGGAAGCGTGTAGACCAGATTCTGAACGCGCGTGGGGAGTGTCCCGGCGCGCTCTCCAATTTCCTCCAATTCCGCCATCTCGACCTCTATTTCGACAACGTGGCGGAGTATCCGTCACGCCGATATCGTTATATGAACTACCGCAAAAGAACGGCTTGACCGCCAACCGAAAGATACAGCTTGAGGGCGGCATCCGGGCTAAGAGCGTGCTGCTAGGAGCGCAATTGATCACTGCCATCGTTTTGATTAAGGCGGAGCCGCAGCGAATCGCCGAGTGTGCGACGAAACTGGCGGGCATCGATGGTGTCTCGCAGGTGTATTCTGTCTCCGGCGAGTGGGACCTCGTAGCGATGGTGGAAGTCGCCGAGCACGATGCGATTGCCCGCATCGTGACAGAGGAGATTACGGTAGTTCCCGGCATTAAATCGACGCACACTCTTACAGCATTCCGCGCGTACTCGAAGAAAGATCTCGAGCAGGCCTGGGACATCGGGCTGGAGTAGGGATCGATGCTTTCCACTAACTCGGCTCCGGACCCAGCGGGCCGGGCGGCGCTGCGGATGCTGATGCAGCGACTGCCGGATGTGAGCGTTATCGACGGCGGCTATCTCGAGCCGTTCACCTCGAGTGAACCGCCGACTTTACGAGCTGCGCCAGTCGTCGAGGGAAGCGGGATGCGCGCGATCCGCGTCCCCGACTATTCGAGACAAACGGCCTCGAGCTTCGGGGCTTTTCTCGATGGGGCTCAGCGCGTCCAGGTAGTTGGCCACCGTCGCGGCATCCCGATTGTCTACGCCACCGTTTCGGCGGCAATTCGCGTCCGCATCAACAAACGCTTCGTCACCTGGGGCCACCGTCCTCCGCTCGTCGCCAGGAGATTCTTTCTGCCATTCCGGTATCTGCCCGAGCTCGCGCGTGAGGTTGCCACGGGCGAAGAAAGCCTGTCGATCGCTGATACGTCCAGGGCAGACATCAACGGACAGTTTCCAAGCGCACATCCATCGGTGCTGCAGGAGCGGGCGATGCGCGCGGTCGATGAATTGCGCGAGCAGCTGGAGTACACCCTGGCGGAGGCGTGGTGCTCACGCGCCGAGAGTCCACTGTTCATCGACGGCGGAACGAGCGGCAACCCGCGTGTTGCATCTTCCAGCTGTGCGATCGGTGTCGTCAAGAGTCATCGCACTCTACATGTCGATGACGACTCTCTGTCAATCGTGCTCGGGCTGACGCTTGGAGAACGCTCGCCGGTTTTTCGTGTAGCGCCCCGCTCGCGCAGCGCTGTGATGAGCTGGTACCTGCGCGTGCGCGACGCGACCGGTCACGATCCTTTGTGGGGATTGGTGAGAGTCGAAGTCGCGGAATCGACGACCCCCACCGGGAGAGCAAACGAGATCTCGAGATGGGTGATGAAGGAGATGTCTCCTCTCTCACTTCCCGATGGCCGCTGGGACAAGATGTCGTACGGCATTCGTGACTGCGAAGAATTCCTGAGAGCGATTTCATGAGCGAAGCACTGGGTCGGGTCGTAGCGACCGAGCGAAAGCCCAACACCCCCCACGAATTCCATTTCTGGACGGCGATCGATTCTCCGGTGGGGATCGGCACCATCGTGCGGGTTGATGGTGCGCAGCCGATCGACGGCCAGATCCCGCACATCTATGGAATCGTCGTCGAAGGCTTCAGCTACACCGACCTTCAGTCTCCAATGCACGATGTCCTCGGTCACGACGGCCTGCCGACGACGGCCGGCTACGCACCGAGTGAGCGCGCCGAAATTCGGCTCTACACGGCCGCGGTGCTGAGACAAATACCGGAGGAGCCACTCCAACCGGTGCCAATGGGTCAGGTTTTTCTGGCCGATGAGGCCGACGTTCAGGTCGCACTGCGCATGGACAGCTACCTGCGCGAGGGGGCCAACACTGGAATTCCGGTGGGGGTTTATCGTGCCGGCGGTACCGACGCTGTGATCTACCTCGATGCTGATTTTCTACTTGGTCCCGAAGCCGCGCATCTCAACATCACCGGTGTCTCCGGTCTGGCGACCAAGACCAGTGCGGTCGAGTGGCTGCTCTCCTCGCTCTTCACGCATTTCCCGGAGGAGAAAGGATCGATCGCGGCGGTCGCGTTCAACGTGAAGGGTCCCGATCTCTGCTACCTCGATCAACCGGGTAAGGTCGAAGAATCCGACGATGTTCTTTACGAGAAGCTGCGCGTGGAGCCTAAGCCCTTCGACCACGTCGAATACTTTGCGCCCTATACGGCGAAAGGCCTCACCCTCAACACGTTCCGGAACAACGAAGAGCTCCTGGACAAGGTGACGCCGCTCACCTGGGGGCTGCGTGAGGTTCTTCAGTTCGCGGAAGTCCTTCTGAACAAGGACGATGTCGATGCCAAGGCAGACGCCTTGATCGACTTCATCAAGGAGAATGTCATCGACAAGGAGTTCAGCGATCCCGTCCTGACGAAGAAACATCGGGTCCAGAGCTTCTCCGACCTCGACGCCTGGTTCCGCGATGTGCTGCAGGGAATGGAGAAACGTGATGGCGAGAGCTGGCGGACGCACCACGTCGCAACCATTCGCAAGGTTCGCAACCGTCTATCGAACATCTCGACGCGCTGCGCGGGACTGGTCACCGATTCGGGCGAAGTCAGCGATCTCCCCTTCGGGAGCTTTAGCGACCGCACGGTGTATGTAGTCGACGTCGCCAACCTCGAGGAAGATGCTCAGGATCTCATCTTCGCTCGCATCGTCTCCAAGCTCCGCGAGCATCTGGAGCGCCGGGATCTCGGCGTCAAACATCTCGTCGTCTTCGTCGACGAGCTCAACAAATACGCACCAGGCGATGGGGCCGATACATACGTCAGGAAAATGCTGCTCGATATCGCGGAGCGGGGCCGCTACCTCGGTCTCGTTCTGTTCAGCGCGCAGCAGTTCCGCTCACAGGTTCATCGCCGGGTGGTCGGCAACTCGGGGACGGCGCTGTTCGGAAGGATGGACGCCGACGAGCTCTCCACTCCCGGTTACGCGGTGCTGAGCCCAGCGACGAGAACAAAGCTGGCGACGCTGGAGAAGGGGCAGTTGATGATTCGACATCCACATTTCACGCAGCCGATCTTCGTACGCTTCCCGCGTCCCTCAGTGATGCAGGGACGCGAAGGCGCCGAGCGTTATCCGCAGGCAAGCGAGATCTCCATGGACGCAGCAGTGCTGCGGACGTTGAGGCAGCTCGACCCGACCATCACACTGTCGTGGGTACAGGAAACCACCGCGCTTTACAACGACGAGGAAATCGTTCGGGCACGCAACGCGACACTCCTCGCGCGTCCCGACAACGTGAAGGCGTACTTCACCGCCCAGTTCCGGAAAATCGTTCCCGCCCAGACTCCAGCGCGTCCGATGGCCGCCAGCATCAAGTCGGCGCCGGAAAACGATCCGTACGGTTTCTAAGATTCGAATGAGTGGCAAGAAAATTCTTTTGGGTCTGGCTTTCGTTACTCACGCAGCGCATTCCCAGGCAGTTCTGCTCCAGATAAGACCCCACATCGGCGACACGCTGCGGATGCACCTGTCGCAATCGGTCGAGATGACCGGAACGACGCGCGAGCACGGCCGCGACTCCACCAGCACACTGACGACATCCATCGAGGTGTTCACGCGTGCCATCGCCGAGCAGTGGACATCCGGCGGGACGTTGATGCAGACGATCACCGACTCGGTGCAGATGAGTCCGGCGTCGCAAGCTTCGCTCGACGATCTCCGACGGAGAGCTCTGCAGTCGAAGCGGGTCTGGCTCCGCGTCTCGCCAGATGGTGCGATGGAAGTCGTCCACGACAGCGATCCAACCAGCGAGCTCCAGGAGATTTTCGGCGGGATGCCGGCAATGCTGGCGCGGCAGCCGGTCAGAGTCGGCGAGAAGTGGACGCGCGAGATGCAGATACCGCTGAGCGGCGATCCGGGCGCGATGGGGGCGGTGCGGGCGACGTTCCGGCTCGACTCACTGGGCAGAAACGGGGACATCGCCTACGTCTCGCTGCAGGGCACCATGTCCCGCGTGAATCCTCCGCGCGCTGCATTACCAGCGGCTGGCTATACTACGTCTGGCACTTTGACCGGTACCATCCAAATCGATCGACGGCTCGGCTGGATTACTGACTCGAAGAGCACCATCATCGTACGGTCGACGATCCAGTCGGTTCCGG
Source organism: Gemmatimonadaceae bacterium (assembly GCA_036506035.1). Taxonomy (GTDB): domain Bacteria; phylum Gemmatimonadota; class Gemmatimonadetes; order Gemmatimonadales; family Gemmatimonadaceae; genus UBA4720. The sequence continues at coordinate 47,252 of DASXSL010000009.1, forward strand.
GCCGCAAAGGTGAGGCACGCTCGCCAATGCAGGTGCGGACGAAGATCACTCAGTGGGTAAGGGCGATGCGCGCAAGATGAGACTGGTTCACTTAGCGGACATACACCTCGGCTTCAAGCAATATCAGCGGCAGACCCCGGCGGGGATGAATCAACGGGAGTATGACGTCGCGAGGTCTCTGCAGCGCGTGATCGACAAAGTCATCGAGCTGCGGCCCGATCTCGTGCTGATTGCGGGCGATGTCTTTCACACCGTCCGTCCGACGAATCCGGCGATATTGCACGCTTTTCTGCAGTTCCAGCGACTGAGGGAGATGCTGCCGGAGGCAGCGATCGTCATCGTCGCCGGGAATCATGACACGCCCCGCACCAGCGAGACCGGTTGCATCCTGCAGCTCTTTAGTCAGCTCGGGATCGACGTAGTGGATGGCGGTCCAAAATGGGTTCCATTTGACGCGCTCGATGTCAGAATTCTCGCCGTGCCCGACATGGCGCAGGGCAAGCCACGTCTGGAGCCCGATCCAAACGCCAAGTACAACATTCTGCTCCTTCACGGTGAGATCGAAGGAGTGCTGCCAAGGTACGGCCGCGAGCTCGATCGGTCGCCGATGGAGATCACTCTCGAGGAGCTCGGCGCGCACAAGTGGGACTACGTCGCGCTCGGGCACTACCACGTCTATCGCGCCGTCGCGCAGAACGCGTTTTACTCTGGCTCGCTCGACTACACCAGCACCAACCCGTGGGGTGAGCTGGCGGAGGAGCGCGAGACGGGAATTGGTGGGAAGGGCATCATCGAGCATGATCTCGCCAACAAGACGCACCGCTTTCATCCCATTCCCCCAACCAGACGATGGGTCGATCTGACCCCGCTCTCCGGAGCCGGCCTCTCACCGGCGTCGCTCGACGAGGCAATTCGTGACGCGCTCGACCGGTGCGAGGATGGGATAGACGAGAAGATCGTTCGACTCGTCGTGCGCGACGTGCCGCGGCACATCCTGCGCGAGCTCGATCACAAAGCGCTGCGAGAGTACAAGCGACGGGCTCTCCACTTCCACCTCGATACGCGTCGCCCCGAGATCGTGCGACCAGAGAAGGGGGAAGGTGGACCAGGACGACGCGCATCTTTGGCTGATACGGTTCGCGACAAGCTCCGCTCGCGCCCGCTCACCGAGAACATCGACCGCGAAGCTCTCGTCGAGCTCGGGCTGCATTACCTCCGCGAGGCGGATCTGGTGGCAGGACCGGCTGGCGAGGAATCCGTGGCGTGAGGCTCAATAGTCTCAGGCTCACCAACTTCCGTCAGCATGTGCAGACGGCTATCCATTTCGAGACCGGTCTGACCGGCATCATTGGTCCGAATGGCGCTGGCAAGACCACCATCCTTGAAGCGATCGCCTGGGCGCTCTATGGCAACCAGGCGATCCGCGGCAACCGCGACTCGATCCGCTTCATGGGTGCCGGTGCGCGCGCGCAGGTCGAAGTTGAGCTCGATTTCACTCTGGGATCGCATCGGTATCGAGTAGTTCGCGCGCTGACGAGCGCCGAGGTTTATCTCGATGGGTCTGACACGCCCATCGCCAACTCCATCACCGCTGTGAACGAGCTGCTCCAGCGGCGGCTCGGCATGTCGCTGTCGGAGTTTTACCACACCTATTTCACTGGGCAGAAAGAGCTGAGCGTGATGGCGGCGATGAAGCCGGCCGGTCGCGGCCAGTTCCTGTCGCGAGTTCTTGGCTACGAGAAGCTGCGCATCGCTCAGGATTTGACGCGCGACAAACGAAATCGCGTCCGTGCCGCCATCGAAGGCATGCAACGGGGGATGCCCGATCCCGAGGCAGTGCTTCGGTCGCTGGCCGAGGCCGCTTCGCGTCGGGAAGAAGCGGAGGCGCGCGCGCAGCAGGCCGCCCACCGCGGCGCCGTTCGTCAGCGAGAGCTGATGGCGGTCGAGCCACGCTGGGAGATGGTCCAGCGTCAGCGCGAGCAATCGGCGCAATTGCTCACTCAAATCAACGTCGCCGAAGAAAAGGAAGCCGCTTTGCATCGCGACGCTGAAAGAATTACGCGGGAGCTCGAAAGCGTGCAGGCGGCAAGGTCACAGCTCGACTCTTTGCGCGATGCAATCGAGCCGTTGTTCGCATTGAACGTCGAGATGCAGGCGCTCAATACTCTCTATCGCGAAGAGGGCCGTCGCAAAACGCTGCTCGAGGCAGAAGCAGCTCTGCGCGAGGAGCTGGCGCGACTCGAGGAGCGCCATTCGCGAATCGAGCGGGCGCCGGCGCTCGAAGAAGAAGCGACGCTCGAATTGGAAAAGAAGAGAGCGGAGCTGGAGGACGCGCAGGGACTGCTCGAGGCTCGTCGAACGGAATGGGTGCGCGATCGTCAAGAGGCGCAGACCAAGCGCGAAGCGCTGCGCCAGCAGTACTCGGAGCTGAAGCACCAGCGCGATCGGGTTGTCGCAGTAGGTGAGGATGGTGAATGTCCGACCTGCGCCCGCCCCCTGGGCGGCAGTCTTCACACGGTGGTGGAGCATCTCGACGAGCTGCTGGAGACGGTGAACGTCGACGGCAACTACTACAAGGCGCGCGTCGAGCAGCTCGAGCAGATGCCGGATGATGTTCGCGCGCTCGACGAAAAGCGCCGCGCGCTGATGCAGGAGGTCGGGACACTCGAGCGACGGCTGGCAAAGGTCCAACTGGCGGTGCAAGAACTCAGTTCGATAATTCGTGAGATTGCCGCCAAGCAGCAGCGACAACTGCAGATGAAGCGGGACATCTCGCGGATCCCGCCGGGCTACGATCCGGCTCGGCACGCCGAAGTCATTGCGGAAGTCGAGCGACTGACTCCGATGGAAGCGGAAGCGGCGCGGTTCCAGGCAATGCTAGAGCGGGAGCCGCAGCTCAAGCTGGAACAAGTGCGCATCGCGCATGAAATCATGCGCGTGCAATCGACGCTGGGAACGCTGCGCACCAGGCGCGCGCAGATCTCCTACACCGAGAAGGAATTCAACGAGCTGAAGGCCGAGTACGATCGCGTGCGCGTGGAGCTGCAGGAGTCAAAGGTTGCCGCGGCGCGCGCGCAGGAGCAGGTGTCGAGCGCGACGGCGGCTCTGGCGGCGGCGCAGGAAGCGGCCGAGGAATTAAAGAAGCGAGTGGCAGAGATGGACGTGCTGCTGACGGATCGTAGGCTGCACGACGAGCTCGATCGGGCATTTTCCGATCTGCGCACCCATTTGAACTTCCAGCTGCGCCCCGAGTTGTCGGAGTTGGCGAGCGCGTTCCTGAGTGAGCTCACCGATGCCCGCTACACCGAGCTGGAGCTTGACGATCAGTACAACATCGTCATTCTTGAGGATGGGATTCCGAAGCCAGTGCTCTCGGGCGGTGAGGAAGATCTCGCCAACCTGGTGCTGCGGCTGGCGATCTCGCAGATGATTGCCGAGCGCGCCGGTCAGAATTTCTCGCTGCTGATCCTCGACGAAGTTTTTGGGTCGCTGGACGAGGCGCGCCGGTTCAACGTGGTGGAGCTGCTCCGCGGACTACAGGACAGATTCGAGCAGGTGATTCTGATCACGCACATCGAGCCGGTGCGCGAAGGAGTCGACCGAGTGATTACAGTTCGTTACGACGCTGATACCGGTAGTTCAATAGTAAGTGAAACCGAGGACACAGAGCCGTCGATTCGCGAGCAGCGCGGCTTCTTCGACCGTGAGCCGCGCGCTCGTGAGCAGGTGAGCGAGGAGTCCGTCGAAAGCGGCGCCGGAGCCGCCTGATGGCGTTCGCCCGCAACTGGAGACACGCCTGGGTGGCGGAGACGGCGGAGCGGGTGAGCGTGCGCGAGATCCCGTCGCTCAACGCCGTCTTCAGCGAAGCTTTTACGGAGCGATACCGCAAGGATGGCATGGTCGGCGTGCGAGTGCCGCATCTCAACCCGGCGGTCTGGAAGTTCGCCATCACCGACGCCGAAGAAGGCGCGATGATCTGGCGCAACGCGCGTGACGGAATTGCCGCCTTCAACATGGTGCATCGCTCGGGAGTCGAGGGCTGGATGGGTCCGCTCGCCGTTCATCCGGATTACCAGGGGCAGGGCATCGGCAAGATGATTGTCTCCTCCGGCGTCGAGTGGCTGAAAAAGAATGGCGCCAAGGTGATTGGTCTGGAGACGATGCCGCGCACAATGGACAACGTTGGCTTCTACTCGACGCTCGGCTTTGTCCCCGGTCATCTGACGGTGACGGTGACGCTCGAAGCGGCGCGCGCCGGGATCCAGTCGACAGCGATGTCGTCACTCAATCCGCACGAACGCGAGCTGGCGCTCAGGCAGTGCCGCGTTCTGCTCGATCAGTTGGCGCTAGGCTATGACTATACGCGTGAGATAGTCCTCACTGCGCAGCACCAGCTTGGCGATACGCTTTTCGTGCGCAAAGGCTTCGACGTTATGTCATTTGCCGTGTGTCACTCGGTGCCGCTGGTGGAAGGACGCGCGACGGAGGAGCTGCGCGTCTTGAAGATGGTGGCGAAGAGCGAGGCCGATTTCGATCACCTGGTGACTCAGCTCTGCGCGCACGCGCGCGTGATAGCATCGCGTCGCGTCGCCATCAGAGTGCAGGGACAGTACACAGAGGTCTATCGCCGCCTGATGGCGCGGGGCGCGCGGGTGAGATGGACCGATCTAAGGATGTCAGTACACGACCACGCCGAAGCGCGCCCGGCCAACGGCGGAATCGTGTTGTCGAACTGGGAGATCTGACCATGAAATCTCTCGACGGTGATATGGACGTTTTGTCCGGTGAGCTCGAGCGTCTCGATTACGTCGTGGTCAAGCACGGCGATTACTTCTGCGTGCGACTGCCGCTGCTGACGAGCGTGGAGGTGCATCACACACCTGAACGCGGCTTCCGATTCATCCCGCAGGTTGGACCGTTCAAACGAAGCGCTGGTCTCTTTTTCACGTCAGGTGTTGCGGCGGCAGCCGTCACGGCCTCTGCTCTGGAGTTTGGTCCGGCGCCAGTGACGCTGATCGTCGCGTTCCTTGGCATTGTCGCGCTCGCACACGATGCCTGCCGCTTCGTTTTGACGGAAGGTTGTCTGACGAGGCTGCAGCAACTGATCTCCTCGCGGTTCGCTGCCAAGGCACCGGCGACCGGGCCAATACCGGCGTTGGGTGAATCAGCGCCATACACTTTCTTTGATCAACGCGCTCCGGCGGATCGAACCTCGGTCAGTCGATAGGATAGATCGCTACCGCCGGAATCCGGACCTCCGAAATGGACTCGATCCTTGCCCATCAGACTGTAGGTGTGATGGGTTCGGGCACCGATGAGCACGAGGCCCTTAGTCAAGAGATCGGAGAGCTTCTCGCTGGGCTGGGTGTGAATCTTCTGACCGGCGGCGGCCGGGGAGTGATGACATCGGTGAGCAGAGCGTTCGTGCGCTCACCAAAGAAGAGCGGCATCTGCATCGGAGTCATTCCGTGTTTCAGCGAAAGTGACCGGTTGCGGCCCAGGGATGGCTATCCGAACGAGTACGTCGAGCTTCCGATCTACACGCACCTGCCGTACAGCGGCCCCCGCGGCAAGAACGACCTGTCGCGAAATCATATCAATGTCCTGTCCTCCGTCGCTGTGATTGCGCTGCCGGGAGAGCGCGGCACGGCGACTGAGGTATCTCTCGCTGTCGACTACGGGAAGCCGGTGATCGCGTACTCACCGCGGAAGGATCTGGTCCGGCACTTCTTGCCGTCGGTGCCGCGAGCGACGACGTTGCGAGAGGTCGAGGACTTCCTGGCCCAGCATCTCACGCGCAGCTAGCGTTTAGCCTTCGGAGGTCGAATGGCGAAAGGGACTCCGACAGAAAAACAGATTACCGAGTTCCTGGGCAAGTACACGCCCGAGATGGTAACCGCCGGCAAAAAGTCGCGAGCCAGAATGCGAGAGGTGGTACCGGGCGGTGTCGAATTCGTCTATGACAACTACAATGCGCTCGTGTTCGGCTTTGGACCGACCGATCGACCCTCGGAGGCAGTGCTGTCGCTGGCGCTGATGCCCAAGTGGGTCACACTCTGCTTTCTCAACGGCGCAAAGCTCTCGGACCCTAAAAAAATTCTGAGAGGCAGCGGGAACATCGTTCGGAACGTCAGGCTGAGCGCGCCCGGCGATCTCGAGGATCCCTACATCAGACGCCTGATCGACGACTCCATAGCGGCTGCGTCGCCCGCGTTTCCTGCCGACGGCGAAGCACCGCGCACTGTCATCAAGTCGGTTTCAGCGAAGCAGCGGCCGCGGCGGCCGCGCTGAGACCTGAAGATCAGGTGTCGTAATACAGATAGAACTCGTAGGGATGCGGGCGCAGTCGCATCACGTCGACTTCTTTGGTCCGCTTGTAATCGAGCCAGGTCTCGATCAGATCAGGCGTGAACACATCACCTTCGAGCAGAAATGCGTGATCTGCCTCCAGCGCATCGAGTGTCTCGGGTAAACTGCCGGGCACCTGTTTGATGGCTGCGGCTTCCGACGGCTCGAGCTCATAGAGATCCTTGTCCAGCGGCTGGCCGGGGTCGATCCGTTTGCGAATTCCGTCGAGCCCCGCCATCAGCATCGCTGCGAACGCGAGGTACGGGTTGCACGACGCGTCTGGACAGCGGTACTCGATTCGCTTCGACTTGGGGCTTGTCGAATAGACCGGAATGCGAACGCCCGCGCTGCGGTTGCGCTGCGAGTAAATGAGATTCACCGGCGCCTCGAAACCCGGCACCAATCGGCGATAGGAGTTCGTGGTCGGAGCGCAGAGTCCGAGCAATGCCGGTGAGTGCGCGAGCAGACCGCCGATGTACCATTTCGCGGTCTGTGATATCAGCGCGTATCCCTTCGCGTCAAAGAAAAGGTTTTCATCACCTTTCCATAGACTCTGATGGCAGTGCATCCCCGAGCCATTGTCTCCGAACAATGGCTTCGGCATGAACGTCGCCGTTTTCCCGTGCGCTCGCGCGACGTTCTTGATGATGTACTTGTAGAGCAGCAGACGATCGGCCATCTGCGTCAGCGGCCCGAAGCGCATGTCGATCTCGTTCTGGCCACCCGTCGCTACTTCGTGGTGATGCACCTCGACGTCGATGCCGGCCGCGATCATCTTCAACGCGATCTCTGACCGCAGGTCCTGCAGCGTGTCAGTGGGAGGAACTGGAAAGTATCCCTCCTTCCAGCGGGGACGATGACCCAGGTTCGGCGAACCCTTGTCAGCGCCGCTGTTCCAGATGCCTTCGTCGGAATCAACGAAGTGATAGGCGAACTGCGCTCCGGCGTCGAAGCGGATGCTGTCGAAAATGAAGAACTCCGCCTCGGGACCCCAGTAGCTGATGTCCGCGATTCCCGACTCGGTTAGGTAGCGCTCCGCCTTTTGCGCCACGTGTCGCGGGTCGCGGGTATACGGCTGGCGCGTCAGTGGATCCAGAACGTTGCAGACCAGACTCAACGTCGGAACCGTGCACGCAGGATCGACGATGGCCGTCGACGGATCCGCAACGAGCAGCATGTCACTCTCGTGGATGTGCTGGAAGCCACGGATGCTGGAGCCGTCGAATCCGATCCCTTCGGAAAAAAGATCGTCGCTGAACTCTCCCACCGGTATGCTGAAATGCTGCCAGGTTCCCGGAAGATCCACGAACTTCAAATCGACCATCACCAGACTGGCACTTTTGATGAGGTCGTGGGCCCGAGCGGATGTCTTTGGTCCGCTTTCCTTCGCAGCGGCCCGCTTGGTTCCAGACTGACCCGCTGTGCGCGCTGTTCGTGGACTCATTGCGGTAATCTCCTTCGCTTCCTGGTCCTAACTGCCGCTGCGTTTGCACTAGTATGGCATCCCGCTGCGTCTGGTCAATATCCGATTGGTGGCACCCCTTCGTCTTGACCGCCTCTGCGCCCCATCCTAGGTTCGACTCGCTGGCCCCCATCGCAAGCAATCGTCCAGTCTCGGTACTCTGATATGCGAAGACGCGAAGCCGTACAATTCCTCGGCGCTGCCTTGGCGTTGCCATTCATTCCTCGAAGCGCTGAAACGGCGATAAAACTTGGTGAAGCGCTGCACCGCCGGCTTGGCGACGTTCCCTTTCGAACGTTGAATCGCGATCAGCAGGCGCTGGTTACCAGCATCGCTGAAATGATCATCCCGGAAACGGACACCCCCGGCGCGACGGCGGTGAAAGTACCCGAGTTCATCGACCTCATTCTGACGGAGTGGGCGAGCGAGGACGAGCGGACGCCCGTCCTGGCTGGCCTGAGCGACATCGACGCCCGCGCGACGACGATGGGCGCGTCGCGATTTATCGATCTCTCCCCTGCGAAGAAGACGGAACTGCTCACCGCGCTCGATGGCGCCCGGGCTGACAAGGCGGGAGCGGGGCTCGCGTTTGCACGGCTGAAAGCGCTCACCGTATACGGATACTTCACGTCGCAAGTCGTCGATGTCGATATCCTCAAGACCCAGATGTTCTTCAACGGCTATCAGGGCAACGTACCCTTCACCCCGGCGGTCTGACGATGGCACCCATGACTTACGACGCGATCGTCGTCGGATCGGGAATCTCCGGCGGCTGGGCGGCAAAGGAGCTGACTGAGCACGGGCTCAAGACGATCGTGCTCGAAGCGGGACGTCCGATCGATCCGACAATCGATTACGTGGAGCACGTGCGTCCGTGGGAGAAGCGGTATCGCGGCATGCGCAATCGCAAACAGCTCGAGCGCTACCAGCCGATCCAGCGACACACCGGTGCCTGCGACGAGTACGCCAGCAAGTTTTTCGTCAACGATCTCGACAATCCCTACTCGACTCCGGAAGGCAAACCCTTTTACTGGATCCGGGGCCGTCAGGTCGGCGGGCGGTCGATCATGTGGGGCCGCTGCGTCTACCGCTGGAGCGATCTCGACTTCGAGGCGAACGCGCGCGAGGGGTACGGCGTCGATTGGCCAATTCGTTACAAGGATCTGGCGCCCTGGTGGAGCTATGTCGAGAAGTTCGTTGGGATCCAGGGTCGCAAGGAAAATCTCCCGCATCTTCCTGATGGAGAATTTCTCCCGCCGTGGGAGCTCAACGCCGCCGAGGCTAGGGGGCGCGAGATTCTGTTACAGAAGTTCGGCGGCGAGCGCCTCATCACCAATGCCCGATTGGCAGTAATCACCGAGAACCATCTCGGCCGGCAGAAGTGCCATCTCTGCGGAACGTGTTATCGGGGCTGCATAACGCTCTCGTACTTCAGCAGCATCAACGCGACGCTGCCGGCGGCGCGGAAAACCGGAAATCTGACGCTGCGTCCATTCAGTGTCGTGCACAGTGTCATCTACGATCCGCAGACGCGCAAAGCTACGGGTGTGCGAGTGGTGGATGGCAACACAAAAGAAATGTTCGACGTCAAGGCGAAGGTGATCTTCCTTTGCGCCTCGGCGCTCGAGTCGACCCGGATTCTTCTCAACTCGGCGACCGCAGAATTCCCGAACGGATTGGGCAACACCAGTGGGGAGCTTGGTCACAATTTGATGGACCACATCATGGATGGCGGCGCGGTAGGTACTCTGCCATGGGCGAAGGATCGCCGTGAAATCGGACGCCGCCCCGACGCCATCTATGTGCCGCGATTCCGTAACGTGAAAACGAAGCATCCGGACTTCCTGCGCGGCTACGGATTCGAGGGCAGGGCATCTCGGCAGGGCTGGGAGCGCGGCTCGGAGATGCCCGGCTTCGGCGTGCAATTCAAGAAATCGCTGATCGGTGACCTCGGACCGTGGGAGATGGACTTCGGTGGCTTCGGCGAGATGTTGCCGCGCCACGAGAACTACATCGAGATCGATCGAAATCTGGTGGATGCGTGGGGGATTCCCGCGCTGCGCATCAATTGCAAGTACAGCGAGAATGAGCTGAACATGCAGAAGGACATGGTGGTGACCGCGGTCGAGATGCTGGAAGCGATGGGTGCGACCAACATCAAACCATACAGGGAGGACAATCCGCCGGGCCTGGTGATCCACGAGACTGGGACGGCGCGAATGGGGCGCGATCCGAAGACGTCGGTGCTCAACGGGCACAATCAGCTGTGGGACGTGAAGAACGTCTTCATCACCGACGGCGCGTGCATGCCATCGACTGCCAATCAGAATCCGAGCATTACCTACATGGCGCTCACGGCTCGCGCTGTGGATTTCGCAGTTAATCAGATGAAGAGAAGGGAGTTATGACACGAACCGCGATGACAGCGTCGAATCGTAAGTCCCGAGCACCGTTCAATCCCCGCCAGTGACTGGCCGCCGTGCCGCTGGTTAAGTCGTCGGTGTCACCGTGGCTGTCTGTCGGTAACGGCGCGCAAGCCGTCGAGTTCTACATCGCGGCTTTCGGGGCGAAAGAAGTCTACCACCTCGAAGACCCCGGTGGCGGTGTAGTCTCCAGACTGGCAATTGATGGCGGCGAATTCTGGCTAAGTGGTGAATCAGGCAGCCAGGAAAACAGTGGTCGAGCGGTCACCGCCAATCCGACTGTGCGGATGATTTGGACAGTGGCTGATCCCGACGCGGCGTTCTTGCGTGCACTGGCGGCGGGTGCGTCAGAGATTTTTCCGGTCAGCGAGGGACATGGCTGGCGCGTCGGACGTCTCGTCGATCCATTCGGCCATCACTGGGAAATCGGTCATCCCCTCGAGTAATGCCCGACAGGTAAACCGTTTATCGAGCTGAGGAACGCATGGCCAAGACACAAAGAATGGGAATCTGCCTGTGGTTCGACAATCAGGCCGAGGAAGCGGCGAAATACTACACGGGCATCTTCAAGGACTCGCGCATACACGGCATCAGCCGCTACGGCAAAGAAGGCTTCGAGGTCCACAAACGTCCGGCCGGCTCGGTGCTGACGGTGGACTTCGAGCTGAATGGCCTACGATTCACCGCGCTCAACGGCGGGCCGCTATTCAAATTCAACGAGGCGATCTCGATCGAAGTCCATTGCGAGACGCAGAAAGAGATCGACCGCTACTGGGACAAACTCTCAGCCGGCGGAGATCCCAAAGCGCAGGCGTGCGGATGGCTGAAGGACAAGTACGGCGTTTCGTGGCAGATTATCCCGAACATGATGGGCAAGCTGCTGAAGGACGAAAAATCGGAGAAATCACAGCGGGCGTTCGCGGCGATGATGAAAATGAAGAAGCTTGACATTGCCGCTTTGAAAAAAGCCTACGACGGAAAATAGGCTCGCATCCGCGGGAGGGCTCGCCATCCACTCCATTGATCGCTAGACTGGAAACGGCGTCGGATAATCATCCAATCGGGAGAAGGTATGGCGGTAACTGCGACGAAGAAGAACCAGAATCTGACGCGCCGGCGAAACGGCGCGCTTGCCACCACGACGGGCCTCGGTGAGGCAGCGACAAGGGACGTCGGTGCGGCGTTGAACGGTATCCTTGCCGACGTATTCGCGCTCTACGTCAAGACCAAGAACTTTCACTGGCACATGAGCGGTCCGCATTTCCGCGACTACCACCTCCTTCTCGATGAGCAGGCCGATCAGCTCTACGCCATGACTGATCCGATCGCCGAACGCGTACGTAAGCTAGGCGGCCTCACCATCAGATCGATCGGCCACATCGCCCGCACCCAGCGGCTGCTAGATAACGATGCGGATTACGTCGAGCCGTCCGACATGCTCGCCGAGCTCCGCGACGACAACAAGACGCTGGCGACGAGCCTGCGCGAGGCTCACAACGTCTGCGAGGAACGTGGTGATGTCGCTACTGCCAGCTTGATCGAGGTCTGGCTGGACGAGACCGAGCGGCGGGTCTGGTTCTTGTTCGAAACAACTCGCCGGGGAGACTCGAGCGGGCACTGACGCCGCCGATGGGCGGTGGACGAGGGAGGCGGGATGGGCATCACCGCGACGTACGATCATCGGCACCGGCGCGTCAACGCACGAGCAGAAGGTCGAGTCACGCTGGAGGACATCCGTGCCCACCTCGAGGAAGAACGGCAGGAGCCTGGCCTCGCCTACAGCGAGCTGATCGATGCTAGCGGCTCCGTTCCGGACTTTCCACCCGCGGATGTCCGTGTGCTAGTGGCCTGGCTGCGCTGGCTCGGCGAGAGGACGCGGCTCGGTCCCAGCGCGGTGGTGGTGGACACCGATCTCGAATTCGGAATGGTGCGGATGGTCGAGATGCTGGTCGAGGACGTCTGTCTGGTGAAGCCGTTTCGCGATAAGCTGGATGCCGAGCTCTGGCTGAACCAGGTCAGCCCTCAAGAAACCTGAGGCTTGTTTAGTCGCAGGATCGCGCCCAGGGGATGATGTCCAGCCGCTCGAACGGAATCTCGCGGCCGTCGTCGCAGAGACCAAACTTCTCCGGGGTTCTGTAGAGTCGATCGAGCGCGGCATCGATCTCGTTGAGCTCGCGCGTTGCACGTGTCGCGTTCGATTCATCGAGCTCTTCGTTCATCGCGTCAGTACCTATATCAGCCGGATGGAAGGGCATCAGCGACAAATCCCCTGCCTCTTCCTGCTCCGTCGCACTCGAACGATCGGCCAGGATCCCGTTCAATAGCTCGACCGTGCGTTCGCGCTCCTCGCGCAGGCGCTTCTCGAGATGGGTGCGTTGTTCGTTGGTCAGTGGCATAAGCTCGGCTCAGACAGTCTACACCTTCAAGTTAATCTCCCCCGTGAGGACTTTACAGCAGACGCGTGATCTGGTTCGCGCACCACTCTTTGACGTGCTCGAACGCCGGGCGACGCTTGAATGAAGCCGGATCGACGGCGATCGCCTGCTGGAGGTCGCTCGCGAAAATCTCTTCCATCCGCTTACCGAACTTCGAGTCGAGAATCATCAGAGTCACCTCGTCGTTCAGGGCCAGCGAACGATTATCGAAGTTCATCGTTCCGACAGTCGACCACATCCCATCGGCGACGAACGTCTTCGCGTGTAGCGTGGTCGGCTCGTACTCATAGATTCGTACGCCTGCCGCGAGCAAGGCATCGTAGCGCCCGTGCGCGGCGAGACGCGCGACACGAACGTCAGTTCTTGGCCCGCCGACCAATAGCTGCACGTCCACTCCCCGACGCGCTGCATCGACCAACAGTGCGAGGAAGTTCTTGTCGGGAGCGAAGTAAGCGTTGGTGATGAAAAGGCTGCGTCGAGCACCGGCGATCGATAACGCCAGAAAACGCTCTGCCGGAGTACTTCCCAGCGTTGGGGCTGTGTAGAGCAAACCCGAAGCGGCGACGCCATCGTCGCAGCGAGGTTGATCGACGCGTCCGGTGAAGAGATCTCCGGTCGCTTCGGCCCACGCCGCAGCGCCGGCCTCGGCTAGCTGCAGCACGGCCGGACCTCTGATTCGCACGTTGGTATCGCGCCAGCCGGTGCCAGTTCGGCCGTCACCCAGCCATTTGTCGTCGAAGCCGAATCCGCCCGTCCAGCCGATGTCGCTGTCGATCACGATCCCGCGAATATGCGCTCTGTTCTGAATGATCCACAGATTTCGGAATCGAAGCGGACGGAACGCCTCGACTTGCGCGCCGGCCTGGCGGAGTCGTTTCGCGTAAGATCCGCCAAGCGCCTTGGCGCCGAACGCATCATAGAGCAGATACACGGCGACTCCCGTCTGTGCGCGCTCGATCAAAATCTTGGCGAGTGTCTCGGTCACCTCACCCGCCAGCGCGTAGTACATCTGCACTGTGATCGATGTCTTTGCGTTACGAAGGTCCGCCCATAGACGCGGGAAGAGACTTCCGTCGAGCACCAGCTCGACCTCATTGCCGGGAAGCAGCGTCGTGCCGGTCAGCAGCGACACCGTAAGCGGGAATGCGTGCTCGTCGGGTGACACTGGAGTGGCATCCACACCGATACTGCGCACGCGACGAACAGCTGTGCCTCGGGTGATATAGAGGAAGCCGATCATGGCGACGATCAGCACGACTCCGATCAGCGTCCAGTTGAGAAGCCGCCCGAAGTGGTGCAGATAGTCAAACGGCGAGAAGACGGCGAGCAGGAGTTGTCCCCCGCTGTGGGTCATGCGCGTCATGACAGGATTAAACCATAGCTCAGCCGCGGGCGAGCAGTCGCTATTCCTGTAGCGCGCGATGGACGAATGAAATCGCGATTGAACCCTCACCAACGGCAGACGCAACGCGCTTCACATTTCCGGCGCGCACATCGCCAACCGCGAATACTCCAGGGCGGCTCGTCTCGAGCGAGTGAGGGGGCCGCGACAATGGCCACTGCGCAGCGCTGAGATCCTCCGGCGTCAGATCAGCGCCAGTCTTGACGAAACCCTGTGCATCCAACGCGACACAGCCACTCAGCCACTTCGTGCTCGGCGCGGCGCCAGTCATCACGAAGACGTGGCGGATGTCGCGGCTTTCTTCCGGCTCCTGATCTTTTCGCCAGGTAACGCGCTCGAGATGGTCGTCGCCGTCTACTGCGATGATCTCGGTGCAGGTGCGTAGAGCGATGACGTGACTTTCTTCGATACGGCGGATCAGATATCGCGACATCGTTTCGGCGAGTCCTCTCGATCTAACGAGCATGTGCACTCGCCTCGCCGTCTGAGCCAGGAAGACCGCTGCCTGACCAGCGGAATTACCGCCACCAACCACGATGACCTCTTCGCCGTCACAGAGCTGCCTTTCGACGAACGTCGCGCCGTAATAGACGCCGACACCCTCGAATTTCGAGATGTTCTCGAGCGGAAGTCTTCGATACTCGGCGCCGGTAGCGATGACGATGGTGCGCGCCTGGATGTAAGACCCGTCGTCGATCTGAATCTTGTACGACTTTCGCGCACAGTCGAGATGCGTCGCGCTTTCCGCTACGACGACGTCGGCGCCGAACTTCTGCGCTTGGGTATACGCGGCCCGTGTCAAATCCTCGCCCGAAATCCCGGAAGGGAATCCGAGATAGTTCTCGATTTTCGAGCTCGAACCCGCCTGTCCGCCGGGAGAGCTCGATTCAATCACCAGCACGTCCAATCCCTCTGACGCGCCATAGACAGCCGCCGCCAAGCCCGCCGGACCAGCTCCGACGACGACGACATCCCGAAGGTGTACCTGGTCAATCGCCTCGTTAAAGCCGAGGCAGTCGGCGATTTCCCGGTTGGAAGGATTGCGGAGCACGGTCACGCCGCGGCAGATCAGGACCGGAAGATCAGCGATGGAGAATCGAAAATGATCGAGGAGATCCTGGACTCCCGAATCGCGATCCGGATCGATTGCAGTGTAGGGATGCGTATTGCGGGTAAGGAATTCCTTGATCCTGAGCGTGTCGGACGAATGGTTGGAGCCAACGAGTACGACGTCGGAAAACCCTCCGCTGACCAAGCTGACACGCCGGAGCAGAAAGGCGCGCACGAAAATCTCACTCAGCTCGGCGTCGGTCTGGACCAGATCAAGAAGTTTGTCGCGATCGACCTCGATCAGTTCACCCGAATCGCAAACGCGGAGCGTCACCAATGCGCGGCGACCGGAGAGCATCGACACCTCGCCGCTGAACTGCCCGGCATGGAGCGTTCGGACCCTTCTTTCACCGTTATCGCTTATCTGGACGGCTTCGAAAGCGCCGGACCGCACGACGTAGAAATGGGTGATTGGGTCACCTGCCTTGGCAAGCACTTCCCCAGCTTCAACGCGCCGCAACTTTCCATGTGGAGCGATGCGCGCGATCTGCGCGTCGGTCAGCGTCGGGAAAGTCTGATCGGCCTCGGATGGAGCTGCTGGCGGAACCTCTGTAATTGGTGACGTCATCGCGGGTCCATTTGTAATACCATTATAGCGGTGAGATTCCAGATCGTCGCCTGTACCATGGTAGCAATCGTGTCAAGCTTGTGAAGGCCGCGACCAGGCGGCGCTGGACTCTGGTCGCCACGATTGTCGCCTCGGCGATGACGTTCATCGACATGACGGTCGTGAACGTTGCGCTCCCCGCACTGCAGAAAGAGCTCGGCGCCACCATCACCGACGTCCAGTGGGTCGTCGAAGCCTACGCGCTCTTCCTCGGGGCGCTCATTCTGGTTGGCGGGTCGCTGGGGGATCAGTTCGGGCGGAAGCGAATCTTTTTGCTCGGTGTCGTTTGGTTTACGGCCGCATCGATCTGGTGCGGCGTTGCCACGACGCCGCGTTTCCTCATAATTGGCCGAGCGCTGCAAGGAATCGGTGCCGCGTTTCTGGTGCCGGGAAGTCTCGCCATCATCAGTGCGACATTCGATGACGCCGAGCGAGGACGTGCGATTGGTACGTGGTCCGGATTCAGCGCGATTACAACGGCTGTCGGCCCGGTGATTGGCGGCTGGCTGATCGAAAACATCAGCTGGCGATCGGCGTTTTTCATCAACGTTCCTCTCGCAGCGGTCGTGTTGTTTCTTTCACTGCGATACATGGACGAGAGTCGTGATCCATCGCGAACGGGGCGCATCGATTGGATCGGAGCCCTGTTCGCCGTGATCGGGCTCGGTGGTGTCGTCCTCGGGCTACTCGAATGGCCGCCGCTCGGTCCGGGCCATCCACTCGTCGTCAGCTCGCTCGCGATCGGTGTACTCGCCCTCGTGCTGCTGATTGTCGCCGAGCACAAGGAGAAGGCGCCAATGATGCCTTTGCATCTCTTTCGATCTCGCGCCTTCTCCCTGACAAATCTCCTGACGCTGCTTTTGTACGGCGCGCTGGGCGTGGTGATTTTCCTGGTGCCTTTGCTTTTGATTCAGGTGAAGCACTATTCGGCAACGGCGGCAGGCGCGGCATTTCTTCCGTTTCCGATAATCATGTTCGCGCTGTCGCGCTGGTCGGGCGGACTAGTCGCGCGCACTGGTCCGCGACCGCCGCTGACTGTCGGGCCGGCGATCGCGGCGGTTGGCCTCGCCCTGTTCGCGCGCATCGGTGTGAACGATTCGTACTGGGCGACTGTGTTCCCCGCAGTGGTCGTGCTCGGCTTCGGAATGGCGATAACAGTCGCTCCGCTCACGACAACCGTCATGAGTGCCGTGCCTTCCGATCACGCCGGTGTCGCGTCAGGCATTAACAACACGGTCGCGCGAGTTGCTGGCCTGCTTGCCATCGCCGTCTTCGGCGTGGTACTGGCGCAAAGGTTCGAGACGAAGATGCGTCCGACGCTCGAGGAAGAGTGGGTTACGCCGGCGGCGAGAGCCGGCATCGAAAAGGAGCTGTCCAAGATGGCAGGGGCGCAACTCGACAGCGTTCCGCTGGATCCGCTTCGCCGCTCCGCTGTACAGGTAGCGATCCACGAATCCTTTCTCTCCGGATTTCGTTTGGTTGCAGTGGAGGCAGCCATACTAGCTCTGGTGGCCGCCGGATTCGGAGCGGGGATTGGATCTCTACCCGTGGACAAGAAAGCGCGAAGCACAGATACTCGCGTCGCCTGAGTGGCTGACGGCGCTAAGGAGCTGAGCGGCTGACGGCGCTAAGGAGCTGAGCGAAGCTCCTTTCGGATGAGTGCGACTCCCATCGCTGCGCAGATGACGGTAGCGGTGGACATGACCATCGGCGCGGTGAAGAAGTAGGCGAAGCTGACGAACGCGTTGGCAATGCAAGCGATGAGAATCGTCACTGCCAGAGGAAACGCCTCACGTGGGTTGCGCCGGCTCAGGGTTCCTAGTTGCCATGCAATCACCATCAGCGCGGCGAACAATACGCTGATGGAGATGCTGAAGCCGCGATAGAAATCCCAGTAGGTACGGAGAAAGCCCATCACCGGCACCTGGTATTGCTGCATGCTGGTGATGACGGCTGCTTCCCCGGGGGCCTTGGTGACGGCGTGCCTCGTACCAACCGTGTGTCCGAGCGTGAAGATCCCCAG
>DASXSL010000010.1:0-68755 GCA_036506035.1 Gemmatimonadaceae bacterium
CAGCTCTGCCGGATTTCCATCAAGGTCGGTGACGATCCCTCCCGCTTCGCGCACCATCAGGATGCCCGCCGCCACATCCCACGGCGCCAGCACCAACTCCCAGAACGCGTCAAATCTGCCGCAGGCAACATTTGAGAGGTCGAGCGCCGCCGAGCCCGCGCGACGGATTCCTGCGCTGCCGCGCATCACCAAGCTGAACTGATCGAGATAGACCGGCAACTTCTCGATGTTCTTGAACGGAAACCCGGTGCCGATCAGAGCTCGGCTCGGCTCGCGGAGGTTTGAGACACGGACGCGCTTGCCATTGAGGAAGGTGCCGCCGCCCTTTGTCGCGGTGAACTCCTCACCACGCGGGACGTTGAGCACTACCCCCGCGCACAAGACGCCGTTCCGCGCGATCGCGATCGATACCGAATACTCGGGGTAGCCGTGCAGGAAATTGGTGGTTCCATCGAGCGGATCAGCGATGACCACGATCCCTTTGCCAGCGATAGCGGTTGGTGAGAGCTCCTCACCGAGCACGACTGCGTCCGGCAGGCGGCGCTTGATGATGCCGACGATCTCGCGCTCGGAGGCCTTATCGACCTCGCTGACGAAATCCGATCGGCCCTTGGTTTCCCAGACCAGCCTTTCGCGTTCAGCAGTTGCGGCGCGTATTACGTCAGCGCCCCGATGTGCGGCCTCGAGAGAAATCGCGAGCAATTCATTGTCGCCACTCTCCGTTCCGGGTATTGCTTGCAACTCCTCTCTCTCGCTCTTTAATTACGCGCAATGTCCCGCATCTTCAGCGGCATTCAGCCTTCCGGCTCCCTTCACATCGGAAACTACCTCGGAGCCGTGAAAAACTGGGTTGAGCTGCAGCATAAATACGAGTCGTTTTTCTGCATCGTCGACTACCACGCCATCACAGTTCCCTACGAGCCCGCAGATTTGCGGACTCGCACCGCCGACATGGCGCTGGGACTGATGGCCGCTGGCCTGGATCCGTCGAAGTGCACGTTGTTCGTTCAGTCGATGGTCCCGGAACATACCGAGCTGGCGTGGATATTCAACACGATCACACCACTCGGCGAGCTGGAGCGCCAGACCCAGTTCAAGGAGAAGGCAAGCCGCGAGGAAAGCGTTCCGGCGGGACTGCTCAATTATCCGGTGCTGCAGGCGGCCGACATTCTGTTGTATCGCGCCGAGCTCGTGCCGGTGGGCGAAGACCAGCTCCAGCACCTGGAGCTGTCGCGCGAAATAGCGCGAAAGTGGAACGCGCGCTTCGACCCGCCTGCTCATGTTTTTTTCCCTGAGCCCAAAGGTCTTCTCACGCCGGCACGGCGCATCATGGGTCTCGATGGCCAGGCCAAAATGTCGAAGTCGCTCGGCAACACGGTCGATTTGCTTGAAGATCCGAAGTCGATCTGGGAGAAGCTGCGCCCGGCAGTTACGGATCCGAAGCGTGTTAGACGCACCGATCCGGGCACACCCGAGGTGTGCAACATCTACCATCTGCACAAGGCATTCAGTCCAGCGGCAACGGTGGAGCACGTAGCGACACAATGCAGGACCGCTGGCTGGGGCTGCATCGACTGCAAGAAGGTGTTGCACGAGTCGATGGAGAAAGAGCTCGCGCCCATTCGGGCGCGCGCAGCACAGATCGCCGCGAATCCGCAGAAGATGCGCGCCGATCTCGCAAAGGGCGCCGAACACGCCCGCTCGATCGCCAGCGGCACCATGTCGGAAGTAAAGAAAAAAATGGGGCTCGCCTAACCGCGGCGCATGGTGGACAACGAGCTCGTACAGCGGGCGAAACTTCTGCTCGACCGGCTGTGTGAGAACCCGCGATTTGCCGGGAGTGCGGAAGAAGGCCGTGCTCGGGCGGTTTGCCGACAGGAGCTTGAAAAGGCAGGATTCGAGTGCAACGAGCGGTCTTTTGAATTTTCGCAGTGGCCTGCCCGCTGGGGACCGCCACTGTCGGCTGCGGTGCAAGCTGCAACAATCATCGTCGTGGCACGTATGGCCTTGATACGGGACCCGCTCGCCGCGCTGCTCGCCGGTGCGGTTCTCGTCGGTGCGTTGTTCTTCGTCGATGCTTACGCGAAGCGTCGGTGGATCAGGGACTTTCCATTAATGAGAGCGCGATCGGTAAATCTCGAGGCAAGGCGCGGCATTCCGCGGGTGTGGCTGGTCGCTCATCTCGACTCGAAGTCGCAGACGATGCCGATGCTTGTGCGGATCAGCGGGTCGATTGCTCTGGCGCTGGCCATGACGCTGACGCTGGCGGTGCTCCTTCTCTCGCTGCTGGGAGTTGAGCGAGTCCAGGGCCTCTGGCCGACATTGCAGATACTGGCGATAGTGGCTGCACTGCCCGGCGTCAGCTGCTTCGTGACCAATCATTCTACAGGTGCTGTAGATAATGCCAGTGGCGTCGTCTCCGCAGTTCTCGCCTCACAGTCTCAAGCGCCGCGCGATCTCGGCGTTTTGATCACCAGCGGCGAGGAGCTGGGACTGGCGGGTGCGCGTGAGTGGGCGTCGACCGCGCCTCGCGAGATCCAGGTCGTTAACTGCGACACCGTTGACGACCGGGGTGCCTGGCGATGCATGTACTCCGGTACCCGTCCGCAGCAAATCACTCGTACCGCGCGTTTCGTGGGCGAACAACAGGGAACGCGTCTCCGCGTCGGCCGCGTCATTCCCGGGATACTCGCCGACAACATGGCATTTGCCGACAAAGGGATCGCCGCGGTCACGGTCAGTCGGGGAACGCTCTCTACGCTCGCGCGCATTCATACCCGGCGCGATAATTCCAGTGTGTTGACAGGGAAAGGGGCGGCGGAAGCGAGCGCGCTCCTTTCTTCGTTAGCCAAGGAACTTGCCTGATGCCGCTGATCATCCTGAGCCTCG
Organism: Gemmatimonadaceae bacterium; assembly: GCA_036506035.1. Taxonomy (GTDB): domain Bacteria; phylum Gemmatimonadota; class Gemmatimonadetes; order Gemmatimonadales; family Gemmatimonadaceae; genus UBA4720. Next base: position 2,890 of record DASXSL010000010.1, read on the forward strand.
TCATCATTGTCTCCCTGATCCTGATCGTCCTGGGCCTGCCGGGGCTCTGGATCATGGTAGCCAGTGCTGTCACCTATAATTTGATCGTGCCCGGGGACCCGATCGGCTGGGTTACCCTGGTGATCGTGGGTGTGCTGGCGCTGGTAGCGGAGCTGCTGGACATCTCCCTGACCGGCAGTTACGCCCGCAAGTACGGCGGCTCGCGCCGCGCCGGTTGGGGCGCCATTATTGGGAGCATCGTGGGAGCAATGGTCGGATTCCCTGTTCCGATCGTTGGACCCGTTATTGGCGCCTTCGTTGGCTCGTTCATCGGCGCCCTCATTGCGGAATTCACGGGTGGATCGTCTGCAGGTGATGCCACTCGGGTCGCGAAGGGCGCCCTGATCGGACGCGTTGTGTCGACCGTTTTGAAGATTGGAATTGGCTTTACGATTGGTATCTGGATTTTCATTGCGGCAGCCAAATGAGCTGCCTAATCAGTCCACTTTCCCATCAGAATGACCCCAGCTGAGAGCGTCAGCGCAGCCACAGAGCCGGTCCCGTCAGAAGGGAAGTACGTCTACTGCATTATTCGCAACGACCGCTCGCGGGAATTCGGCGAGATCGGCATCGGCAGCGCGGCTCGCGTCTACACCGTCAATTTCAATGATCTCGCCGCTGTCGTCAGCGATACGCCGATCGTCATCTACGACCCAACGCGCGAGAACGTCCTAGCGCACGAGTTCGTGAACGAGACGGTGATGCGCGAGTTCACGCTCATTCCGATGTCGTTCGGCACCGTCTTCAGGTCCGAGAAGGACGTCCTCCAACTCCTGAAATCGACTTACCAGGCGTTCACCGATGTGCTGGACAAGATGCAGGACAAGATCGAGTTCGGACTCAAGATCCTCTGGGATCGCGACAAGGTCGTCGCTGCCATCGAGCGGGAGAACGACGAGATCCGACGCCTCAAGGACGAGATCACCCGCAATGCCGCGTCATCGACCTACTTCGCCCGGATGCAGCTCGGTCGACTGGTAGAGGCGGCGATGGAGGAGGCGAGCAATCGCTACGTCGCCGACGTGCACGAGCAGCTCAAGGATGTATCTGTCGCCAGCCGCAGTAACAAAGTCATCGGCGACCGCATGATCCTCAACGCCGCATTCCTGGTCGATCGCAGGAGCGAGAAGCAATTCGACGAAAAGGTTAAGGCGATTAGTCTCCAGTACGAGGACTTGCTCACCTTCAAGTACACAGGCCCCTGGCCGCCCTACAACTTCGTTAACATCAAACTGAAGCTCGAGAAAGCAACCTGATCTCGGGTCATCATCATGGGACTCCTCACCAACATTCTCCTCGCGCCGTTCCTCGGTCCCGTCTGGGCGTCGAAGTTTACGCTCGATAAGATCGACCGCGTCGTGCGGGAGGAGCTGACCGATGACACCCCGATCAAGGAAGATCTGATGAAGCTTCAGATGCAGCTGGAGGGGGGTGAGATCGACGACGCCGAGTACGTGAGGCGCGAAGCCGAGGTCATGCAGCGGCTGCGCGACGTCCGCGAATGGCGGGAGAGACTTGGAATGTCTACCGGCGCTGGACCGGTGCGCGTCGCGGGAAGCGACGAGACGGAGTAGCGCCATTACCGGCGCGCCTCGATGATCGAGCGCCTGTGTTACGTATACGGAGTGGTACGCTCCACACTCGACGCGAGCACTGCTCCAAGCGGCATTGACGGCGGGCCTGTCTCGGTCATTCCAAACGAGGACGTTGCGGCGTTAGCGACATCAGTCAGCGCCGAGGATTACTCGCCCGACAAAGTCGAAGCGCTGACGGCTGATGTCGACTGGGTCAGCGAGCGCGCGATTGCTCACGACCGTGTGCTGACGTGGGCCTCGGATAATGGTGCCGTCATCCCCTTTCCAATGTGGACGCTTTTCCGCGACGCCAAAGCGGTAAAGTCGATGCTGAAAAAGCGGTACAGCGAGCTGCAGCGTACGTTCGCTCGCGTCGCCGACGGCAGGGAATTCATTGTTCGGGTGTACGTTCAGCCGGCTGTGCTGAAGGACAAGCTGGGCGATCACAGCAGCGAGCTCAAATCGCTCGAAGCGGAGGCTGCGAAGGCGTCGCCCGGACAGAAGTATTTGCTGGAGCGCAAGATCGAATCGGTCCAGAAGGACGCCGGTCGCGACCTGTCAACCAAAGTTGCCGGCGAGATCCACGACTCTCTGCGCGCAGCTTCCGTGGAAAGCGTGCGCGAGCAGCCAGTCAACTCCGGGGCGCCCCGCGAACAAGGCAGGGCTATTCTCAATGCCTCGTTCCTGGTTGCCCCGCGACGCGTGGTCGAATTTCAGCGGGCGTTGACGGCAATGGTCAACAAGTACGAACCGTCCGGATTCAAGTTCGACTTCACCGGTCCCTGGCCGCCTTATCACTTCGTCGGTGAGAGGAGCGCTTGAGCGTCGACGATCTGTTCGGACCGCCCCGCATTGAGCTCGCCGAAGTCCTGAGTCACGTCCTCGACAAAGGAGTGGTGCTGCGGGGGGAGGTGATGCTTGCCGTGGCTGACATCGATCTCATCAAGCTCGATCTTGGTCTGCTGCTCACGGCCGTTGAGACCGCAATGAGACGCTCGGCATTGCCCAGCGGCCCCCGGCATCCGGCATTTCCCAGAGCACGGGCTCCATCGGAACCAGCACCGTCTTCCGGCTCGACGATGGAGAGCCAGGTCGTCGAGTCTTTGCCAGCGCCGAAGGATGTCCAGGTGACCCCGCTGGAAGCCGTTGCTGAAGCTTTGCCACCGCGTCTTAATACCGACCCCGACAAGGTCGAGAACGGGCTCGCCAAGCTCGTCTTGACGTTGATTGAGGTATTGCGTAAGGTCCTAGAGCACCAGGCAGTTCGGCGAATGGAGGGGGGACATCTGAGCGACGCGGAGATCGAGAAGCTCGGAGTCGCGTTGCTCCGCCTCAATGACCGGATGCAGGAAATGAAGGGGATCTTCGGTCTGACCGATGAAGATCTCCAGATCGATCTGGGCCCCCTAGGCAAGTTACGATAACCCGGCGCAGGAGCCGAACGGAGACGACTGCTTGGCAGACTTGTTAGCCCCGTCGCGTACCTACGGTCTCGTCGACATTCTCGATCGCGTGCTCGACAAGGGCCTCGTCGTGGTCGGCGACATCAAGATCAACCTCGCCAACGTCGAGCTCCTTACCATTCAGGTCAGGCTTCTCATATGCTCGATTGACAAGGCCGAGCAGATCGGTCTCAACTGGTGGAAAACCGATCCTCGCCTGAGCACTCACGCGCATCAAGCAGTGCCATCGTCTACAACAACCGCCTCGGCAGCAAGACAACAGGAGTCACGACATGGCAGTTGAACGTTCCCCGAGCGGTAGCTCACTCATCGATGTTCTCGACCGCGTTCTCGACAAGGGTATCGTCATTGACGCGTGGGTTCGCGTCTCCCTTGTCGGCATCGAGCTCGCGACGGTAGAAGCGCGCATCGTCGTCGCCTCTATCGACACCTATCTCAAGTACTCGGAAGCCGTCGGACTTGCCGCGCCCGTATCCCGGCCGCGGGAGCTCACTGCCGGTGGGGCCGAGGAGCTCGAGCGGATGCGGTCGGAAAATGCAGATCTGAAGCGGCGACTTGAACGACTCGAAGCGTGAGAGCGCAGCGGTAGCCTCCAGCCCGCAACTAAGCGGAGAACGACTCGCCGAGCTTCTCTCCGCCATTTCAGAGGCACCCGATTTCGTAACCGCGGCCACCTTCATGCTGGCGCAGTTCGCCGACATTGTTGGTGCACGACGTGGAATTGTCGTCACACTCGACAGCCCACCCCGCGAGTTCATCACCACCGCCAACATTGGCTTCGAGACAGCGAGCGCGGCACATGTTGCCGTATCTACGCAGGACCTTTCCAACCCAATAACTGTCTCCGCGCTCTCGCTTCATTCGATCAGCTGCGATGGTGTAGCGCCGCTGCCCGGATTGCCCTTCGGCGAATGGACGACAATTCCGTTTCCGCAGCCGCAGTACCGGGGCGCTCCGCACATTCTCACCGACAATGAGCTCGACATAATCCAGCTTCCTGGCTGTCAGGTACGGCGGCGCGCCATTGTCGATCGTCGCCGCAAGCTTGGACACGCGCCGGGCGGGGTCGTGCTTCTCGAGGCAAGCCTTGAAGACGACATTCTCGGCGCCTTGATGCACGCTGCCTCTCTCGCCGGGCCCGTCCTCGCTCGCATGGCGGCGGTGGAAGAGTTCCGTCTTTCGACCGGACGACTCGATCAGCAGCGGGAGATGCTGACCACGATCATGAACTCGCTCCCCGATCCGATCGTGATCATCAACGCCGAGCGCGACATCGTCGTGCAGAACCAGCGTGCCGAGCATCTACTGTCGACTACCGACAGAGATTCCGAGGGGCGGCGACGGGCGGTCGAGATCAACAACCTTCTCTTCACGTCGCACCTGTCCAAAGCCGCAATGGGTCCGAGTGAAATTGGCGGCGGCTCGCGCGAGCTGAATCTGGTCGATCCGGATGAAGGTACCGACCTGCTGTTCGAGGTCCTCACGCATCCACTTGGCTCGGGCAACGGCATGTCGGGCGGATCGACCGTTTCTGTATTGCGCGACGTGACGGATCTCCGCCGCGCATCAAATGAGCTAGAGCGCCAGGTGCAACGCGTTCGACTCGCCGAGATCGACGCCAAGAGAGAGCGCGACCGCTTGAATCTCATTCTCGAAAACGTCGCCGATCCGATTCTCGTCACCGACGATCGCTCGAACATCATCCTCATGAACAAGGAGGCGGAGCAGCTGTTCGAAGCTGACGACAGCGAGAGCTGGGAGCGCGCGGCGCAGGTTCAGGCGAACGACACCAAGTTCACCACTTTTATCTCCGACTTCACCATCAGTCCGTCCCTCGCTCGTCGCGAGGAGATGACGCTGCACATTCCAGAGACTGGAGTCGAGCTGCCGGTAGAAGTCGTGTCCGGAAAAATCCTGAACCGGCGCGGCGAGCCGCTGGCAATCGTGTCGGTGCTGCACGACCTCACCGAACAGGTCGAGAACACGCGTCTCTACGAGGAGCTCAAGACGTTCTCCAGCCAGCTGGAGGAAAGAATTCAAGCAGCGACGGCGGATCTCGCCGAGCAGAATACACGGCTCCAGTGGCAGTCGCGCGAGCTCGAGAAGGCGAATCGACTCAAATCCGAATTCCTCGCCAGCATGTCGCACGAGCTGCGGACGCCCATCAACGCGCTCATCGGCTACGCATCCCTGATGCTCGACCGCATCTACGGAGACCTGACGCCGCGCCAGGAAGAGGGGCTCAATCGCATCCAGGGCGCGGCGCAGCATCTGCTGGCGCTGATCAACGACATCCTGGACCTCGCCAAGATAGAAGCCGGCCGCATGCCGCTCCACCTCGACGATGTCACCCTCGGCGACATCATGACCGAGATATCGCAGCAGATCGAGCCGATGATCAAGAAGAAGCAGCTCACTTTTCATGTAGAGCTGCCGTCGAAGGATCTGACGCTGCACACGGACAGGACCAAGGTAAAGCAAATCCTGCTCAACCTCCTCTCGAATGCGGTGAAGTTCACTCACCACGGCGGTATCTGGGTGACAGTCTCGAAGGATGAGGAGGATCTCCGCTTCGACGTGCGCGACACCGGCATTGGAATCAGAGAAAATGACCTGGAATCGATCTGGGAAGATTTCCGGCAGGTCGATCAATCGCGAACCCGCGAATTCGGCGGAACCGGTCTGGGCCTCAGCATCACACGCAAGCTGGTGGACGCGCTTGGCGGACACGTCTTCGCGGAGAGCACGTTTGCCAAGGGCTCGACCTTCACAGTCGTGCTGCCCATTAGAAGCGTCCATCGCCCCGACGATCCACCTCGTCTCATCGACGAGGTGCCCCCGCCATCTCCGGCAGAGCGTTGACACACACTCTCTGATAGGTAGATTGAACCAACGCCCCGAAGCTCTCGGGGCGTTTGCTTTTTCCGGCCTCCCGCCCTCATCCGCTCGATTCCAGAATGTTCGATACCAATACGCGTACTATCGTCGTCGTCGGCGCCCAGTGGGGAGACGAAGGTAAGGGCAAGCTCGTCGACGTCCTCGCCGAGCGCGCAGACTGGGTTGTGCGGTACCAAGGGGGGGCAAATGCCGGCCACACGGTTCACATCGGCGACAGGTCGTTCATCCTGCACCAGATCCCCAGCGGCATTCTCCATCCGGGTGTGCGCTGCGCCATTGGAAATGGGGTCGTGCTCGACGTCGAGACGCTCTTTGCGGAGATCGACGAGCTCGTTTCGGATGGGATCGACGTTGAGGGCCGCTTGTACGTCAGCGATCGCGCTCATCTCGTCCTTCCCTATCACAAGCTTGTCGACAGTCAGAGCTCGGCGAGCAAGGAAATCGGGACCACCGGACGCGGGATTGGGCCGGCCTATGAGGACAAGTTCGGGCGTCGGGGGATACGCGTCCTCGATCTGCGAAATCCGGAGCGTTTGAGAAAGCTGGTCGAGCGCGGTGTCGCACACGCGAACATCCAGCTGGCGATGTCCGGGGCGAAGAGAGCCGACGTCGATTACACGCTCGGCGTGCTGGAGAAGTTTACCCAGCGTCTGCTGCCGCTGGCCGAGGATGTCGGGCTCAGAATCCATCGCGCCATTGTGGGCGGAGCGGCCGTGCTGCTCGAAGGGGCGCAAGGCTCGCTGCTCGACATCGATCATGGGACTTATCCGTTCGTCACATCCAGCAGCACGACATCCGGTGGTGCGTCGACCGGGGTTGGAATTGCGCCCGGTGAGCTGGATTCGGTGATTGGGGTGGTGAAGGCGTACACGACCCGAGTCGGGAATGGCCCGCTGCCCACTGAATTCGATGAGCCGCTGGCTTCACGCATTCGCGAGCTCGGAAACGAGTTTGGCGCGACGACTGGTCGTCCGCGTCGCTGTGGATGGTTCGATGGAGTGGTGGTGCGGTACGCCGCGCGCGTGAATGGTCTCACCGACCTGGCGGTGACGAAGCTCGACGTGCTGGACACGCTCGATCGCATCGGGCTCTGCACCGGGTACCAGGCAGACGGCGAGCTCTATGAAGAATTCCCAAGTGATCTCGATCTCCTCGAGCGGGCGGTACCGCGCTATGAGTGGTTCGAAGGATGGAAGACGAGCACCGCGGCGGCGAGGGCCCTGACCGACCTTCCGACCGAAGCGCGTCGCTACCTCGATCGCATCCAGTCTCTCGTCGAAACGCAGATCACTTACGTCAGCGTCGGAACTCGCCGCGACCAGATCATCGGAGTCGAAGGCGCTCTTCCGGTGGGTCCGGCAGTCGTCGCCTAAAAAGTAGACAGCGATGGCGAACGACGCGGACCTCGTTATAGTCGGGGGAGGACCGTGCGGACTAGCGGCGGCTGTCTCCGCTCAGCGCGCCGGCATGCGTGCGCTCGTCATCGAGAGCAGCGTCGTGGTCAGCACCATCGCTTCCTATCCGACGTATGCGAGGTTTTTCTCGACGGCGGAGAAGCTGACGATTGGCGGGCTGCCGTTCGTCATTGCGACCGAGAAGCCAACGCGTCGTGACGCGCTCGCGTACTACCGTTCCGTGGTCACTTACTTCGGAATTCCGGTACGCCAGCGCGAGCGCGTGGCGGCAATTCAGGGTCAGACGGGAGACTTCACCGTCGTTTCGCGCACCAGCGCTGGCGAAGAGAGAAAGACAAAGGCAGCCGCCGTCGTTGTTGCCACCGGCTACTTCGGCTCGCCGAACAGAATCGGCGTTCCCGGTGAGGACTTACCGCACGTTACCCATCTCTACAAGGAAGGACACGAAGCCTTCCTCCAGGATGTTGTCGTCGTCGGCGGTGGGAACTCGGCGGCGGAGGCGGCACTCGATCTCTGGCGATCCGGTGCGCGTGTAACGCTCGTTCATTTCGGTCCGACATTCGACAAGAAGATCAAGCCGTGGGTGCTGCCCGATTTCACCAATCGCGTGAAGGAGGGACAGATCGCCGTGAGTTGGAGCAGTCGCGTCGCTGCGATCGTGCCACCCGAAGTCGTACTGACGACCGATAATGGAGAAGCGCGTCTCAGGGCGGATCGCGTCTACATCATGACCGGTTTTGCGCCGAGCCTCGATCTGCTGAGAGAATGCGGCGTGCCGATAAGTCAGACGACGGGGATTCCCGAACACGACTCGGACACGCTCGAGACATCGGTGCCTGGGATATTCATAGCCGGAGTGGTCGTGGCCGGTTACGACGCCAACAAGGTATTCATCGAGAACGGCCGATATCACGGCGACAGGATCGTAGCGCATTTGCTCGGCAAACGCGCGCCGGCGGAGCCAAAGCTCAGCGCGGAGCTCGATACTTGAAGCGGGAAGCGCCTCCCCTCTTTCAGCTTCCCGCTTCCCGCTCACCGTCTGACACGCCTAGCTTTCCCCAATGCCAAACCACCCCGATGTAATGGACAAGCTCGTGTCGCTGGCAAAGCGCCGCGGGTTCATCTTCCAATCCTCTGAGATTTACGGCGGCACCGGTTCCGTCTGGGATTACGGTCCGCTCGGCGTCGAGCTGAAAAAGAACCTCAAGGATCGCTGGTGGCACGCGATGGTGCGGGCGAGGAACGACATCGAGGGTTTGGATGCGGCGATACTCATGCATCCACGGGTGTGGGAGGCGAGCGGACACATCAGCGGATTCGTCGATCCGCTGGTCGATTGCAAGAATTGCAAGAAGCGGTTTCGAGCCGACGATCCGCGCATCAAGGGGACGCCGGGAACGCCCGACGCACAGTGTCCCTCGTGTGGGATGAAAGGGACGCTGAGCGAAGCGCGTCAATTCAATCTGATGTTCAAGACGTTCATGGGACCCGTGGAAGATTCCGCGTCCGTTGTTTACCTGAGGCCGGAGACGGCGCAGGGGATCTACGTGAATTTTCTCAACGTGCAGCAGTCGACGCGGCAGAAGATTCCGTTCGGCATCGCTCAGATCGGCAAGGCGTTCCGCAACGAGATCACGCCCGGCAACTTCATTTTCCGGACTCGGGAGTTCGAGCAGATGGAGATGCAGTTCTTCGTCGAGCCCGGCACCGACATTAAGTGGTTCGAGTACTGGAAGCAGCAGCGGATGGACTGGCACCGCGGTCTCGGCCTGAGCGAGAACAGGTTGCAGTTCCACCAGCACACGAAGGAAGAGCTGGCGCACTACGCGCGCGCGGCCTTCGACGTGCAGTTTGACTTCGGCGGGACGCTGGGATTCCAGGAAATTGAAGGCGTCCACAACCGCGGCGACTTCGACCTGTCGCAGCACCAGCAGTTCTCAGGCAAGAAGCTTGAGTACTTCGATCAGCCGAACAACCGGCGCTATATCCCGTACGTCGTCGAGACATCAGCGGGAGCGGACCGGACGGCCTTGGCGGTGCTCGTGAACGGCTATCGTGAAGAAGCTGTGGAAGGAGAAACAGAAGGCAGAACCGTGCTTGGCCTGCACCCGTCGATCGCTCCCATCAAGGCCGGCGTTTTTCCGCTGGTCAAGAAAGACGGCATGCCCGAAATGGCGGTTCGCATCGCCGACGATCTGCGCGAGGCGTTCCCGATCTTCTATGACGACAGCGGCGCCATCGGGAGGCGATATCGCCGGCAGGACGAGGTCGGCACGCCATTCGGCATTACGGTTGATGGAGAATCTCTCACCAACGCCACCGTAACGGTACGCGATCGCGATACGCTGAAGCAGGAGCGTGTTGAGGCCGGCCAGCTCAAAGAGTACGTCACACGCAAGCTGACGTCGTGAGCGACCTCGACCTTCAGCGCCTGCGAGCTGAAGGCCAGGCGTTCATGGAAGCCATCTCACGCGAGAGCTATCTCGCCTACGCGGGGCACAAGAAGACCGCCGAGCTGCAACCGATTTACGAGAAATACGATCGCGCCCTCAGTCGCGAAGCATTCGAGCTCACGCTCGATGCCTTTCGGTCGGCTCCCGAAGCCAGTGAAGAGAAGCGCTCAGCCCAACTGCTGCTGGAGTGGGAGATAGAGTCACAGGCAGCAAAGCCGCTCGCTACGCTCGACGAGCGCGAGATCGCCTGGGAGAACACGGCGGTGGTGCGCTCGTCGGATGGTCGCGTGGTGCAGTATCAGGCAGCGCCAATCGAGATAGCGAACACCCGCGATCGTTCGTCGCGGCTGGCGCTTGACGCAGCGCGAGCAAAGTTGGTGAAGAACGAGCACGCTCCGCTGCGGCTGGAGAGACTGCAGCGCGAGAAGGATTACATCGAGTCGCTTGGAATCGCCGCGCACTACAACGGGTCGTTTGAGGCGGTAACCGGCATCTCCCTCAACGCGCTGGCAGAGGCTTGCGACCGGTTCCTGCGCGACACCAAGTCGATGTGGGACGAGACGTTGCGCGGAGTGCTTCGCGCTTCACTCGGCATCAAGCCATCGGAAGCGAAACGAGCCGATGCGCTGGCGTTGTTTCGCGCGTCGGAATACGACGATGCTTTCCCGGGCACGCAGATGGAACCAGTCATGCGGCGCCAGGTCGCTGAGATGGGGATCGATCCGACGGCGGGCGGACGTATCATCTTCGATGTCGGCGAGCGCGAAGGAAAGCGATCGCGTGCCTTTTGCTCGCCGGTGCGAGTGCCGGAGGAAGTCTACCTGGTGCTGCGACCCCACGGCGGGCAAAGCGATTACAACACTTTCCTCCACGAGCTGGGTCACGCCCTCCACTTCGGCTACGCCAGTCCGGACTTTCTGTTCGAGTTTCGATGGCTGGGTGACAACTCTGTCACCGAGTCCTACGCGATGCTGCTCGACCATCGCATGCAGGACAGGGGCTGGCTGTTGCGATACACGAAGCTGGGAGCAAACCGTGTCGGGCGCTTTCTGCGAACAGCCGGGCTCGAGGAGCTGCACTTCCTGCGACGGTACTGCGCCAAGCTTATCTACGAGCGCGCGCTGTACAGCGGGGAAGTCGCCTGGTCAGAGCTGCCGGATCTATATGTGTCACTTCTGAGTAGCGCGACCGGGTTCGAGTACGACCCCGCTGATGCATTCGTGGATGTCGATCCGCGCTTCTACTCGGCGCGATACCTGCGCGCCTGGCAGCTGCAGTCGATTCTGAACGAGGAGCTGACTTCCCGATTCGATATCGACTGGTTTCGCAATCCGAGCGCTGGCCCGTGGATCGTCCGGGAGCTCTTTGCGCAGGGGCAACGGGAAAATGCCGAGGAGATCGCGGCGCGCGCCGGGGCGAACAAGCTTTCGTTCAAGCCGCTCATTCGAAAAATCGAGGCGCTACTTGAGTCCTGACTGGGCGAGCGCAGAGGCGGAAACAGTCTCACGCCTGCGCGCCATCATCCGGTTCGACACCACCAATCCTCCCGGAAATGAGCTCCCGCTCGCGCGCTATCTGGAGAGCTCGTTGCTTGCCGAGGGAGTCGAGACGAGACTGCTGGAGCCGACGCACAATCGCGCGCAGCTGATCGGCCGGATCCGCGGCAGCGGTGATCGACGGCCTGTGATCCTGCTCGCGCACATGGACGTAGTTGGCGTCGAGCGCGCACGCTGGACGCACGATCCATTCGGCGGTGAAATCGCCGACGGCTACCTGTACGGGCGAGGTGCGATCGACGACAAGGGCATGCTCGCTGCGAATCTCATGGTGATGCTCCTGCTCAAACGCAGCCTTGCGGAATCAAGGCGGACGCTGGCGCGAGATGTCGTCTTCATCGCCACGTCAGACGAAGAAGCCGGTGGCGAGTGGGGGATGGGATGGCTGGTTGAGCATCACCCAGAGCTGCTCGACGCGGAGTTCGCACTGAATGAAGGCGGCAGGACGCGCATCATCGATGGCGGGCGCACTTACCTGGCGGTGCAGAGCGCGGAGAAGGTCTCGCACGTGGTGGCCCTCACGGCGCACGGCAGCGCCGGACACGCTGCGATTCCACTAGCCGACAACGCGGTGTTTCGGCTGGGCCGGGCGCTGGATCAGTTGTCACGTTACGCCGAGCCGGTGATGCTGACTGATACGACTCGCCTTTTTTTCTCGCGACTGGCGGAAATCTGGCCGAATGCGGTCGAGAAAAAAGCGATGCAGGATCTCGTGAGCGGCGATGGCGGAGCGAGCGAGGAAGGCGCGTCGATACTCTCGCGGATACCGGTGTTCAACGCCGTGCTGCACAACGGAATCTCTCCGACAATGGTGCGGGGAGGAAAGCAGTTCAACGTCATTCCTGATACGGCGGGGGTAGTCCTCAACGTGCGCACGCTTCCTGGACAGTCGATTGACGACGTGGTGAAGCGGATGCGTGCGGCGATCAACGAACCGGGTATCACGCTGGAGATCACACAGCGGGGCGAAGAAGCCCCACCGTCTGATCCGAGCTCCGAGCTGTTCAACGCCATCGCCGACTCGGCGCACGAGCTGGAGCCGGCGATTGCCGTGGTGCCTTATCTCAGCACCGGAGTGACCGATAGCGCGCGATTGCGCCGCCTCGGCGTCAACGCGTACGGCATACTACCGTTCCCGATGGTGCAGGCAGACGAGGAACGAATGCACGGGAACGATGAGCGCGTTCCGATCGCATCGCTGCACTTCGGAACGCGCCTGATCTACGGCGCCATCGAGCGGATCGGTCGCTAGCGGCCCTGCAGCTCGTCGGCGATACGCGCGCCGTCGTACATCTTGCGCAGCGCTTCGGGAATCGCTCGCGAATGAACGCTGACGGTGCGGCCGACATCCGACGAGAAGATGAACCGGTTCGACACGCCCTCAATGTTGGAGTCGAATACGAGCCCAACGATCTCGGCATTCCGATTTATCACCGGGCTGCCGGAATTTCCGCCGATGATGTCATTGGTAGAGACGAAGTTATAGGGCGTGGAGAGATCGAGATTCGCCTTTCGGTCCACCCATCGCTGGGGAAGCTTGAACGGATCCTTGTCGTCGAACGCAGCCGATCTTTCGTAGAGACCGTAGAACGTCGTCTTATACGGTGCGATGGTGCCGTTGCTCGGGAACGACTTCACGAGACCGTCGCTGATGCGCAGTGTGAACGTCGCGTCCGGTGGCAACGCAGTCCCATAGGCAGCGAACAGCGCCTGACCGATCTTCTCGCTGTTGGCGGCAATTATCGCGTTCAACGCATTCGCCCTCGCCAGCTGCGCACGATTCAGCGGATCGATTTGCCGAGCGAGCACGATAAGAGGGTCTGTTGACGCCGTGACTACGGCCTGGCCGCCTTCAACGAGCTGGCGCCGGAACGCGGGATCCGTGAGTCGTGTGCCGCGCACCAACTCGGCTGCTCTCGCCTCGGGCGTCTTCCCGGCCAGGGCCACGCGCAGGAATGGATCGTTCGCCGGTAGCTCACTCTGTGCTGCTCGCAGCTGCGCAGCGAGAGCCAGTCGCTCGTACGCCGTATCGATCGGGTTCGGCGCAAGAATCTGGTTTCGGATGTTGTTGATCCCGGGCCCGCGGTACTGCGGAAGCCGCGCCGAATCAGGTGCGTTGGCAAACTCCGCAACACGAACTATTCCGGCCGCGAGCTGAAGCAGCTGTGATCCGCCACCAAAGCCGTAGTACCGGAGCAGCGGGTTGAAAGAGGCCAGTTCCCTCTGCGCATTCGCGATCGCGTCGAAGCTGCCACCGTACTGCGCCTGAAGTTTCGGATCGGCAGCGATGCGCGCTCTGAGCTCCTGCTCGAACGCACGTTTCTTCGCCATGCTCAGAGTGTCGAGCAGTCCGGCACGATAGCCGGTCACTGCCTTCTGCGAATTGGCGTATCCGAAGACGTCGTTCTGATACCGCCGCGCCGCGGACGTGTCGGTGCGCTCCAATTCGGCGTAAATCGCCAGCGCCCGCTTGTACGCCGCCAGTGTCGCCGGATATCCGATATCGCGCAGGTATTCCATCTGCGCGATCGTATTGAGCCGACCGGTCGACCCCGGGTTTCCGACGACGAACACCAGCTCGTTCTCGACGGCACCGGCAGGACTCCACTTCAGGTAATCAGTCGGAGTGTACGGCTGTCCGTTCTCGTAGACTCGCAACAACGTCATGTCGAGGTCGTAGCGCGGATATGTGAAGTTGTCGGGGTCACCGCCGAAGAACGCGATGTCGGCCTCGGGGGCCATCACCAGCCTGATGTCATTGAACCGGCGGTACCGATACACCGAGTAGATGCCGCCCTGATAGAGACTCACTACCTGGCAAGTGAGCTGAGTCTGCTGATTACACTCGGTTTGAATCTGCGAGATGATCGTGCTGCGCTGCGCCGACTGTTCGGCGGGAGTCGTTGCCGTTATCGCGCCGCGCACGCGATCGGTGACGTTCTGGATCGACTGTAGCTGATCGACGTATAGCCCCGCGCATTTCTTTTCATCTGCCAGCGTGCGGGCGGCAAACCCGGTCTGGATGTAATTCGAATCGGGTGGTGACGAAGAAGCCGTACAATCACGCCCGCAGTGATGATTCGTCAGCACCAACCCGCGCGAAGAGACGAATGACGCTGAACAATTCGGGAGTCTGACCGAGGCGAGTCGGACGTGGTCCAGCCACTTCTGGTCCGGGGCAAATCCGTAGGTACGTCGCCAGTAGTCGATCGGTGGCGCGTCGAAGGTCCACATCGTGCCGAACTCCGGTTTGTACGCGGGCGGGGGCAGCTGCGTCTTCGCAGTGGCCTGACGCTGGGCGCCGCCCTGGGCTTGGGCCTCTGTGGAAATAACGAGCGCGGCGGCGAGAGCAAGCGCGCGCAGCATGGATCTACTCGTCAGCATTTTCGTCTGTCCTGTTCGTGAGGTTTCGCCAGGCGGACTTGCAAGATATCGACCGCCGTGAGTCAACTTGTAGCTCTCACCAGCGACTTCTAGATTGCACGCACTCGTTCGAAACCCTTGACTCGGCAACCATGTCCCAGCGCAGCCGCACACTCCAGGAAACCACCACCACGCACAGTCCCGCCGAAGTTCTGCAGGGGGCAAAGGAATTCTTCACCCGGCAGACCGGCATTTATGCCGCCTTCCCCGAGCAGGAATCACCATCCCACGTGACTTTGCGTGGACAAGGCGGCGAAGAAGTAGTCATTGCCGCCGTTCCTGGTGGCCCCGGCGAAACGAAGGTGACTGGCTCGACCTATCTCTTCGATCAACAGGTCGCGCGGTTTCTGGCGACGCTGGCGCCAGTCCCTCTCGCCGTCGCGACGGAAGGTGGCGAGTGAAGACGGCAACGCCGTTCGTCACCAGCCTCCGCGTCCGCGGAGAGGCGTTGAAGCTGGGATCGGGCACAGGACCGGTGCTCCATCTGAGAGCGCAGGTCCTCGAGGCGTGGGACGCGATTCGGATCGATGCGGATCCGTTAGCATCGGTCAAGAGCCTCAAGCAGCTCGCATTGAGAGAGCTCTACCCCGATGTGGGCAAGGAAGACGAGTACGTCGTGAAGTTGAACGGTTTCGAGATACTCGACGAGTCCGCGCCGATTTCATCGACGGCAGCGAAGGATGGCTCGATCTTTCTGATCACGGACCGTCGTCGCCGTCCGGTCGAGTAGCGTCAACACTCCGATAGGCAGCCGCGGTGCGGGTCGCGTTCATCTCCCATAGCGACTGCGGCCGTCACGACACCGGCTGGGGACATCCGGAACACGTCGGGCGATTGCGCGCGATCACGCGCGCGCTTAGGGAGGATCCCGAGCTCTTTCACACCGTCGAGCACCTCGAGGGACGACACGCCACGATCGAGGAGCTGGAGCTCGCCCACGACCCCGCCTACGTCGCCTCGGTCAGGGTGATCGCCGAGCAGGGAGGAGGGCGCCTCGACGCGGATACGGTTGCGAGCAGCGGCTCGTGGGACGCGGCAACGGCCGGTGCGGGCTGCGTTTTGTCAGGGGTCGACTTGTCCGTGAGCGCTATTCATCCGCGCAGCTTCTGCGCGGTTCGTCCCCCGGGGCACCACGCGGTGCGTAACCGGGCGATGGGGTTCTGCCTGTTCGGGAATGTCGCGATCGCAGCGCACTACGCCCGCAAAAAGCACCGACTCGAACGAATCCTGATCGTCGATTGGGACGTTCACCACGGCAACGGAACACAGGCGCTGGTCGAGGCCGAGCCTGCCATCCATTTCGTCTCGATGCACCAATGGCCGTGGTATCCGGGAACCGGTGCCGCCGAGGATCGCGGCCCGCATGGTACGATCTGGAACATTCCGAGGCCGCCTGACTTGTCCAGGTCCGAGTATGTCGATTCGCTCGAGCGAGGGATCGATGCCGCCTCCAAAGGATTCGTCCCTGACCTGATCCTCATCTCGGCAGGTTTCGACTCCCTTGCCGGCGATCCGCTGGGAGGATTCACGCTGGAGATCGACGATTTCGAGGTTCTGACGCACTCGCTGGTCGACCGTGCCGACTCGTGGTGCGGCGGCCGCATGGTCAGTGTGCTCGAGGGCGGATATGCTCCTGATCGGGTCGGACAAGCCGCGGTCCGGCATCTGGGCGCACTCGCCGGGTAGATACTAACTTGCAGCTTGATGACTGCCGCACTCAGACTGCTTCAGGACGTCCGCCCCACCGCGGAGCCACGCCTTTGGAGCTGCTACGCCGACCAAAGCGGCTCGATCAGGCAAAATCTGTCGCGGGACGAGATTGTACGCGCCTTCCGCTCCGGCGTCGGCACGCTCTGGGTCGACGTTGATACCCGGGACGACGGCCAGGTCGCAATCCTCAAGGACATCTTCGGCTTCCATCCGCTCGCAATCGAGGAAGCGGTCAATCCGCAGTCGAGGGTCAAGCTGGAAGAGTTTGACCTGTACATGCTGCTCATCGTCCGCACCGTTGCGTTCTGCGAGACGACCGAGGACCCTTACGACCTCGACACGGTCAACATCAGCTTCTTTCTCGGGAAGAACTACCTTGTCACTGTCCATGGGGACCACACCAATCCGGTAGCCACCACGGCCGAGCTGCTGCAGCGGAAGCCGGAGCTGGCCAACCACGGACCAGCGAAGCTGATGCATGCCATCGTCGACCAGGCTGTCGATGCCTACTTCCCGATCATCGACAAGCTCGACGACTTCATGGACAGCCTGGAGGAACGGATTTTCGCTCAGTTCGACCAGAACGCGTTGCGCGAGGTATTTGCCGTCAAGCGGCTCGTTTTGACCCTCAGGCGCCACCTCGCCCCGGAGCGGGACGCGCTGAGCGTCCTGACCAATCGGCCGAGTACCATGCTGACTCCGGAGACCCAGATCTATTTCCGAGACATCTACGACCATGTCCTGCGCATCTACGACTCCCTGGAGACCTACCGGGACCTCCTCAGCAGCACGCTGGACAGCTATCTAACACAGGTATCCAATCGTCTAGGTATGGCGACCAAAGCTCTGAGCGTGGTCGCCACCGTCACGCTTCCGTTCGTAGTGGTGAGCGGAATGTGGGGCATGAACTTCGAGCATATCCCGCTTCACGGTCACCCGCACGGTTTCATGATTCTGGTGTTGGCGCAACTTACGCTCGGTCTGACAATCCTCGCAGGTCTCAAATGGCGCAAACTGCTGTAAACTCACTGCGATTGTATGGAGTAGCAGCGGTCGAGTCCGGGCAGCTCGCCTCCCTCGCGGAGGGGACCTTCCTCGTCCACTATCGTGCGCTGGCGGCGATAGTGGAGGTCTCACCATACACGGCGAGGCCCCTCGACGAGGACGAGATGGCGAAGTACCTAAACATTCTGGAGGACGCTTACGCGCACGCCGCAGTGCTGCCGGCGCCGCCTGGTACTGTATTCCAGTCCCATTCGGTTCTGATGCGTTGGCTCGAGCTGCACTATTTCACTCTCACCGAAGCACTCTCTGTTGTCGAAGGGCACGCTGCGGCGCGGGTGAGCATCACGCGCCAGGGCAACAAGGAGGATGGTGATACCGGCCGGAGCTTCGCCGCCCTGGCCGCGGAGAGTCTGAGACTGCTGCGCAGTCAGGCCGCGGCGACGGTGACGCTGCCGAAGGCTGACCATGATGACGAGGATGGTGTCGTGGCGCGCGCGTCGTTTCTCGTTGATAGTCAGCGCTGGCAGTTGTTCCAGGAGACCGTGTCCAAGGAAGCCAAGCGTCAAAGCTCGCTCGATTTCCAGGTCACGGGTCCGTGGCCGCCGTATGATTTTGTCCGCATGCAGTTCGGGGGCTGACGATGTTCTGTACTGATTGCGGGAGCTGGAACCGCGGAGAAGCAGCGCGCTGTGTGCGGTGCGGCATCAAGATGCCGGAGACCAACGATCGCCGGCAGTCGCCGCCTGACCCCTCCGTAACTGCACTGCGCCAGGTCACGGGTGGACGGTACACCATCATGCACCGCGTCGGCGAGGGCGGCATGGCGAGCGTCTACTACGCGCTCAACGTGGCTCTCGATTCTCCAGTGGTGATCAAGGTTCTGCATCCCCACCTCGCGCGCGAGCACGAGATGCGGGAGCGGTTCAAGCGAGAGGCAGAATCGGCCGCGCAGCTAATGCATCCCCACATCTGCAAGATCATCGATTTCGGGATGGTCGAGGATCACGTCTACCTGGTGATGCCGTACATGGCGCGCGGGACTCTGAGTGACCGGATCGGCGGACATCGCTCGCTGTCCCCGGAGACTACTGCGGCAGTGGCAGCGCAGGTCGCGACGGGGCTCGACTACGCACACCGACGCGGTCTCGTCCACCGCGATATCAAGCCGGACAACATTCTGTTCGATGAAGACGAGAACGCGCTGGTTACGGATTTCGGAATTGCCACCGGCCATTTCCGGAGCCGCATGACCGGTAGCGGAAACGTGATGGGTACTCCGCACTATATGTCTCCCGAGCAGGCGCGCGGAAAGCTCCTCGATGGCCGCAGCGATATTTACGGACTTGGGGTCGTGATGTACGAGACGTTGCTCGGGTTCCCGCCCTTCGACGGCGCCGACAGCTACTCGATCAGCTACAAGCACGTCACTGAGACGGCGGTATCACCCGACGTCGTCGATTCCCGAATCCCGCAGCAGATGGCGGCGATCGTAATGCGCTGCCTCGAGAAGAATCCCTCGCACCGCTTCGAGCGGGGCAACGATCTGGCCGACGCGCTGATTAACTTTCTGTCGACAGCCGCGGCGCACCACGAGTTCCGGATGGCCCGCACCGCGCGCTCAGTTCCCACGCAAGCAGTAGCGGCCGGATGAAGCTTTCGCACCAGACAATCGAGCTCAATCCAATACACCCGTTCGTGATCGCGCGGGGCGGGTACGCGCATCATCGCAACGTGATCGTCCGACTTGTCGATGACGACGGTGTGGAAGGATTCGGCGAAGCCGCTCCGAATCGCTACTACGGGGAATCAGTCTCGAGCGTCATTGCTGCACTCGGCCAATTCAAGCCGGTTCTCGAGCGCGCAGATCCGTTCTCGCTGGAGTCGACCGAGTCGCAGCTGAATCGGGTATTGCGCGGCAACGCATCCGCCAAAAGCGCTATCAGTGCTGCCCTCCATGATCTGGTAGGAAAGAAACTGGAACTGCCAGTTTATAGGCTGTGGGGACTCGATCCGTCCACGACTCTGCAGTCGAGCTTCACCATCGCCATCGCCGACAACGAGGAGCTGGAGCGGCGCGTCGCCGAGGCGCGGGATTATCCGATTCTCAAGATCAAGCTCGGCACCGATCGCGATACTGAGATCGTTCGGATCGTCCGGAACGCAGCGCCGCAAAAGCGGCTGCGCGTCGATGCGAATGCCGCCTGGACTGCCAAGCAGGCGGTCCGCATCAGCGACTTCCTCGCCGACCATCAGGTTGAGATGCTCGAGCAGCCTGTTGCGGCCAACGACATCGAAGGCCTGCGCTTCGTGCGCAATCGCTCCAAGCTGCCGGTTTTTGCCGACGAGTCCTGCCTCGTCGCCACCGATGTTGCCAAGCTTGCCGGAGCGGTAGATGGAATCAACATCAAGCTCGCCAAGTGTGGCAGCCTGCGCGAGGCGTTGAAGATGGTCCACGCGGCTAGGGCTTTGGACATGCAGGTGATGGCCGGCTGCATGATAGAGAGCTCACTCGGAATATCCACCATCGCCCAGATTTCTCCGCTCCTCGATGCAGCAGACTTTGATGGCGCGGCGCTGTTGTCGAGCGATCCGTTCCGCGGCGTAACGATCGCGGGCGGAAATGTTCGTCTCGCCACTGGGGCCGGACTCGGCGCGACTCCAGCACCAACAGTGGATCTTTCGGCGGCGTTCCAAAGTGCGTGACAGTGCGACGCGGTTCGTTCAGGTCGCGCTGCCGCTCCCGCTCTTCCAGACATTCACATACGCAGTTGAAGACGGGCTGGCGAATCCGATAACCGTCGGATCGCGCGTCGTCGTACCGTTGCGCAACGACAGGGAAGTCGGGATCTGTGTCGGGCTGACCGATATCAGTCCACTCAAGCGCATGCCAAAGGCAGTTCTCGAGTCACCCGATTCCCAGCCCGCGGTGGGTGGATCGCTACTCGAGTTGTGTCGATGGATGGCCGACTACTATGTCGTTCCGCTCGGCGTCGTCCTGCGGACCGCGCTTCCCGCGGCACTCACAGGTGCGGACGCGCCGACGCCATCGCGCAAGACCAGGCGCATAGTTCGGCTCGGCGCTGAAATCCCCTCGCTGCTGGAGCGAGACAAGACTTTCGCGCGCTCCAAGAAACAGCGGACTGTTTACGAAACGATCGAATCCCTTGGCGGGCGAACATCGGTCGAGCACTTGAGCGCACAACTCGATTTGTCTCCAGCCGTTCTCAAATCTCTGGAGAAGCGCGGCCTCGTCGTGATCGAAGAGGAAGAGGTCGAGCGCGATCCGTTCGCCTCTCGCGGCGGCATCTCAGCGAGGCGGCTCGAGCCGACCCCGGCGCAGCAGCACGCCATCGATACGATGGCGAAGGCTGACAAAGGGGATGTGTTTCTGCTGCACGGAATTACGGGCAGTGGCAAGACACTCGTCTACATCGAGCTCTTACGAAGGATTGTCGACGAGCGCGGGCAGACGGCGATCGTACTTGTCCCGGAAATCGCGCTCACTCCCCAAACGGTCGATCGCTTCCGTGCCGCGTTCGGCGACAGAATCGCGGTGCTTCACTCTGCGTTGAGTGAAGGTGAACGCTACGATGCCTGGCTGGCCCTGAAACGCGGCGACAAGCGAATCGTGGTCGGCGCGCGATCCGCCGTGTTTGCGCCGCTCGACAACCTCGGCGCCATCGTCGTCGACGAAGAACACGAATCGAGCTACAAGCAGGGAGAGACGCCGCGCTACCACGCGCGCGAAGTCGCAATCGTGAGAGCGAAGTCCGAGGGCGCCATCACCGTCCTCGGCAGCGCCACTCCGTCGCTGGAGAGCTGGGCGAACGCCGCATCGGGGAAGTACACGCTGCTCACGCTTCCTGATCGCGTCGGCGGTGGCAAGCTGCCGAGCGTGGAAGTAATCGATCTTCGAAAGACTCCTGTCGACTACACCGCGATGGCACAAGGGGGCATCGACTACGGTGCGGTGATTCGCGAGCCGCTGCACGATGCGATCGTAGAAACCATGAATCGTGGAGAGCAGAGTATTCTTTTGCTCAACAGGCGCGGATATTCGTCGTTCATTCAATGCATGGACTGCGGTTCGGTCGCTACGTGTCCCCATTGCAGCATCACGCTCACCCTGCATCGGAATCCGGAGCGGCTGGTCTGTCACTACTGTCTGCACAAGGAGGAGCCGCGGCCGGATTGCACCCGCTGCGGTGGAAAAAACCTCAAGCAGCGCGGACTCGGGACCCAGCAGGTCGAGCGACTGCTCTGCGAAAGGTTTCCTGCGGCACGTGTCGCGCGAATGGATGTAGATACTACGACTGGAAA
This sequence comes from Gemmatimonadaceae bacterium, assembly GCA_036506035.1. Classification (GTDB taxonomy): domain Bacteria; phylum Gemmatimonadota; class Gemmatimonadetes; order Gemmatimonadales; family Gemmatimonadaceae; genus UBA4720. Next base: position 24,746 of record DASXSL010000010.1, read on the forward strand.
GTGGGCACACACGCGCATCCTCGATCGTGTTGCCGCCGGAGAAGTGGACATCCTGCTGGGCACGCAGATGATCGCCAAGGGTCTCGACTTTCCGAATGTGACGCTGGTGGGAGTAGTCGACGCGGACGTAGGAATCAACCTGCCCGATTTTAGAGCATCAGAGCGCTGCTTCCAGCTGCTAAGCCAGGTCTCCGGCAGGGCAGGGCGGGGCGCCAAAGGCGGGCGGGTTTTGATCCAGACCAGACTGCCCGGACATCACGCCGTTCGTTATGCGGTCGCTCACGACTACGTGTCGTTCGTTCACGACGAGATGGCGGGCCGCGTGGATCCGCCTTATCCGCCCAATGTGCGGCTTGCCAACATCGTGTTCAGCGGCACGGTCGAGGAATCGACCGCCAAGCTCGCTATCCGCGCCGGAGAATGGCTGCGCGAATTGATCGCGACCCGCGCCGGGAATGGCATCACCGTCGTCGGGCCGGCACCCTGCCCAATCGAGCGAATCAAGAGTCGCTGGCGGTGGCACATTCTACTGAAATCGGATCAGCCCGGAGAACTGACGAGAGTGAGTCGCTACTTCATGGAGCGATTCGATATACCATCGACCGCTCAATTAAGGGTCACGCTTGATCGGGATCCGGTGGCGCTTCTTTAGAGGAGGATTGAGGGGTGCGGACTCACTGTCAGTCCGGAGTTCGGACTAATTGAGGACTCGGACGCAGCGAGGAATGCGGACACTAGACTGCCGAAGATCGCTATGCTCGCAACTGGATTGGGCAGTCATTAACTCCTTAATCCGCAGTACGTCCGAGTCCTCAATTAGTCCGTACTCCGGACTAAAGGTTGGTCCGCACCCCTCAATCCGCATAGTCCGCAGTCCGTAGCCTGATGCTTATCTTTAGCATGTGACGACACTTAGACATCCCGACTTCAACTCTTCCGAGCTGGCAAATGCGCCGGACGCGACGTTCTTGCCCGCGCCAGCGGATGGAGTCCTGCCCGAGAACTTCTTTTCGACCACCAATCTTCCAACGTACGTCCGGATAAAGGGCGCCTGGCGGATGCCGCGCGAGCCACGCATGGATTCCGCGCTCGTGCTCGACGACGATGGTCTCTGGGTCAGAGAAGGTCGCAGGCTGAAGAAAGGCGACATGGTCGCCGTCGGCAGCGCCGAGGACGGCAGCGAAGGCATCTATGTACACACCGCTTCGTTCCTGGGCGACGAGGAAGGCGAATTCAAGTTCATGACGAGCGAAGTCTCGCGCGAGAAGCCGATCGACTACGCTTTGATGGCCCACATCCTTATTGAAGAGCGTGACCGCGGTGGTTACCCGATCTGGGTCACCGGGCCGGCACTCGTTCACTCACGCGCTCGAGCCGACATGGTCTGGTTCATCGAGAATGGATTCGTGGCGGCGCTGCTGGCGGGCAATGCCGTGGCCGTGCACGATATCGAAGCCTCGATTTTCGGTACGACGCTGGGGATGACGAGAACCGGCGAAGCCACCACCGGGGGCCACGGACTTCACATGCGCGCCATCAACAAGGTCCGCGCCGCCGGCTCGATCAGCAAAGCCGTGGAGCAGGGTGTGATCAAAGACGGGATCATGCGCGCCTGCGTGGTGAAAGGCGTTCCCTTCGTTCTGACTGGTTCGATCCGCGACGACGGCCCGCTTCCCGAGGTAATCACCGATACACTCGCTGCGCAGGACGCAATGAAGCGGCACACAACGCGAGCGACGATGGCGGTACTGATCGCGACGGCGCTGCACGCTATCGCGACGGGTAACATGCTCCCGGCGTTTGTCACCGAAAAAGACGGCTCGCTGCGCGAGCTACCGACCATTTGCGTTGACTCCTCGGAATTCGTGGTGAGCAAACTGAAGGACCGCGGCACGCATCAGGCGTTCGGGGTGGTGACTAATGCACAGGACTTCATGCACATTCTCAGACTCTACGCCGAGCGCGAGTTGATGGACAGAAAGACCGGAAAGACTGTCAGCCAGGCTTCCAAGGTGCGCGCATGATCGAGACTACTGAGCGGTTTTTGCGAGATATCGCTGACCGGATCGGTCTGCACGCGGTCGACGAAGTCAGGCTGTTCCCGCCGCTGCGCCAATCCGGTGTCGAGACCGGTGTCGCCGTCGTTGCCGCGCTGCCGCTCCCGCCCGAGCCCGAGCACGCCCACGAGCCCGACGAGCCGCCCGAGGCGCTCAGCGAGAGCGCCGGCGACGAGTTCCTTCCGATCGAAGAGGAGGATCGCGAGATCATCGTCCATCGCCACACGGTATTCACGGCACGTTACCGTCACACGCTAAAGGGGCCGGACCGAGGCAAGTGGGAAGTCGATGTCCAGGCCGAAGCGGACGCGCCGCTGGTGACGCTCGATCAGGTGGTGCGCGGCGTCATGAAGCGCGCGGGGGAGTCCTTCGAGCCGGAGAAGATCTCGGCGTCCGCCTTCAAGACGATAGTGTCCGGTGTAGCCGCTCCCTAAGAGCAGGATACTTCCCGCTTCCCGCTTCCCGCCTCACACCGCCGCGCGTGGCGCCACAGGCGTCAGCCGGGCCGCTGACGGTGGAGCGTTCTCAGCATTAGCCGCCGCGTAGCGCGCAAGAATCGTCCGGTGAATGTCGCGCGCGTCCTCGAGAACTTCGGCGCTCAGCCCGAGCTGCTCCGGCGAAAGGAGAAACGGATAGACCTGGTCGCCACCAGCCGAGCCATGCGCTCCGACCTGATCGTCAAAGGAGACAATGTCGTAGCCGTCATATGAGCCGAATAGCACGCAATCACCCGCATTTGGCTGGCGTACGAGCGACTCCACCGCGCGCAGCACGTATGGCTCGGTACCGAACAATTCGAGCGGATTTTCCCCCAACACGACTTCAATCTCGCCCTCTCGAAGAGTCGCCCGTCCGCGCTTGCTGGCCAGATCGACTCCTCTGCGGGAAACCGTTGCCACCACTCCGATGCCGGGATGCGCGACCAGGCGCTCGTACAGGCTCGCCCATCGCTGATCGCCGCGAATCTGTTCGAGTGAGAGCCGCTGCTCGGTGTTGGCGAAATACACCAGCGCCAGACATGAGCTGTAGGTGACGACGACGTCGTTGGTCCGATCGACGCGATACTTCTCCGGAAAAATGATCTCGCGCAATCCGTAGCGGCTGCGCAGCCAGTCGCGAAAGCGGCGGATTCCGCTTCTAACACCGAACGATGCAGGCGTAAGCTGGGCGACTGCTTCAACGATCTCAGGGCCGACGTCCGAGTACTCAGTGTCCTCGGCGTAGCTGGCAAGCGCGCGCGGTACCGGCCCCCGCGCCGGACTCTCGTCCAGAATCGCCTGCACCGTAGCGCCAAGCGATTCACCGTATTGCACCCGGTAGCTGCGCGCCGGGGTCATACCGTGGTCGGAGAGAATCACCAGGTCATAGCCGCGGCCCCCTGCTAACTGGGCCATTCTCCAGATCTCCGAAATCCGCGCGTCGGTGCGCCGCAAATCCCCCAGCGCCTGTTTGCTCGATGGGCCGAAATGATGCGCGAGCTCATCGTACTGCATGAAAGTGCTGTAGATGACGGGCACGCCCAGGTAGACGTCGAGCAGTATCGCCATCGTCTGCAGCTCTCGCACGACCACGTTGCTCAGAATTCGAATGAAAGGGAAAATCCCCTCGGAATGGGTGACTCTTCCCGCCAACTCGCCGCGGGCGCGTTCCCATTCCTCGAGCAGCCATTCGAAAACGCCCTGCAGCGCCATGCGCACCATCCGAATCGGATGCAGCAGGATCAACAGCGCCATGCGCGTACCGCCGAGGCGTCGATAGACTGACATCTTCTCGCGCGTCGCCACCGTGAAGGCGACCGTTTGCGCGTCGCCGTCCAGCAAATTGACGTAGCTGGATCCTCCGGCGAGAGCGCCGGGCGAGTGAATGCGATCGCGGATGTATTGCACCCCGTGTGGTGCGTTGCAGGTGATTACGCGCCGCGCCGCTTTGTCATAGAAGCGAAACGCTGGAATGCCGTCATTCTCGCCGTGGAACATCCCCGCCTGGCAGTACGGCGTCGCCGATGGCAATCCGCAGAACCATCGCCGCAAGGCGAATCCTTCGCGTAGCAGTCTCGCTATCGTTGGACACAGCCCGAGCTCGAGCGCCCGCCGCAGATCGGAGTACGCCAGTGCGTCGATCTGCAGCATGATCAGCCCGCGCTGCGGCGGCCGCTGCCTTTTCTCGCGCGCGAAAGGACGGTACTTCGTCCGATAGTACCAGCGCAGCAGCGGACCAGCGCGTGGACGCGCTCTCCGCTCCGCTATGCCAGGTGGCGCTCGATCTGACGTAGGAGCTCGCCGATTGGAACGGGCTTCAGCAGAACATCGACGCAGCCCGCGTCGATGCAGCTGCGTCGCGACTTCGAGTCGTTGTGTCCGGTCATTGCCAGCGTTGCGCGCGGCAGCGAGTTGCGCGCCCGCAGCGCCGTCAATATCTCGAGCCCACTTCCGTCGGGCAACGAGATGTCGAGAAGCATCACATCGACGGGCTCGGCGCTGCCGCGCTCAATTGCCTCGGCGACCGTTGCGGCGGCGTCCACCTCGTATCCTGCCTCCGTGAAGAGCACACGAAAGGCGTCGGTGACGAGCGGGCTGTCTTCGACGATAAGAATGCGCCCGGGCATCAGTCGCGGGGTGGGTTGAGCGGCAGCGTGAAGAAAAAGCGGCTGCCTTTTCCGAGCTCGCTCTCCACCCAGATCCTTCCCGAGTGCAGCTCGACCAGCTTGCGCGCGATTGCCAAACCCAGTCCGGTACCGTGGTGTGGACGCGACGGTGATGCATCCACCTGTGCGAACTCGCGGAAGACGAGCTCGTAATGGTTGGGCGCGATGCCGCGTCCCGTGTCGCCGACCTCTACGCAGACCTCGTCGCCCTCCTGACCGTATCGCCAGAACGATATCCAGATCCGACCGCCATCGTTCGTGAACTTGATCGCGTTGCCGATCAGATTCCCGAGAACGTGCTTGATCTTGTCCCGGTCGGCGTAGACCGGCGGCAGATCATCGCCATTCAGTCTCTCGATGGTAAGTCTCTTCTTGGCGGCGAGCGACTGATTGAGAACGCGAACCTGATCCGCCAGCTCCGCCAGCGAGAATTCAGTTCGAACCAGACTTATCTGGTCGCTGGCGCTGCGAACGTAGGTGAGGATCTCGTCGATCATGTCCAGCAGTTGCTGACCGCCATTCACAATTCCGGTGACGCTCTCTTTCTGTCTCGCATTCAATTCGCCGAGCATGCCATCGCGGAGGATCTCAGCGTGGGTGATGATCGCGGCGAGCGGGGTGCGCAAGTCGTGGGAGACGTTCGAGAGGAATTGCGTCTTCAGCGCATCGCGAGACTGCAGCTCATCGATGGTGCGCTGCGCTTCATCCGCCTGTTGCAAAAGCGCCAGGATCCGCCTTTCGAGGGCGGCCGGGTCGTGCTGACCGGACATGGTCATATTGTACTTGCGGTCACATCCGTTGCCAACGTTTCGGATTCGACCGCGTCGAGCAGCTGCTGGCGCCGGAGGAGCGACCAGTATCGCCCGCGCGCGGCCATCAGATCCGCGTGGCGTCCCTGCTCGACGACAGCGCCCTTCTCCAGCACGATGATCCAGGATGCGTCGCGAATCGCGCTGATCCGGTGCGATGCGATGAGGGCGGTTCGCCCCGCCAGCGCTTCGCGCAAGGCGCGCAATATCTCGGCCTCAGTGTGCGTATCGACGGCTGACAGCGCATCGTCCAGCAGCACTATGCTCGGCTTCCGAGCCAGCGCACGCGCCAAAGAGGCGCGTTGCTTTTGGCCGCCAGACAGATTGATGCCGCGCTCGCCGAGGATGGTTTCGTATCCACCGGGGAATCCGGCAATGGTCTGGTCGAGCTGCGCGACGTTGGCGGCCCACTCCCCGGTCTGGGTCAGAGCACTCGTGCCGTAGGACAGATTCGATCCGATCGTCTCACTGAAGAGCAGACTCTCCTGCGGAACGAAGCCGATTTCCTGGCGCAGCTCGGCGGGGGCAACGTGGCGCGCTGAAATTCCGTCGATGAGAATTTCGCCTTCCTGGGGATCGTACATGCGTGGAATCAGGTCGATCAACGCACTCTTTCCGCTGCCGGTTGCGCCGACGACGCCCAGCGTCGCACCGGCAGGGACGGTGAAGCTGACGTCGCGGAGGACCCAGCGCGGCTCGCCGTTGACGTCCGATGGATAATGAAAGCCGACATTGCGGAACTCGATCGTCCGTCCTGACATGGTCGGCGGCAAATGCTGACGCGGCTCCTCAGCCACGATCTTCGGCCGGACGTTCAGTATTTCGAGAAGCCGTCCCATCGACGCCTCACCGCGCTGAAACAGGTTCACCACCCAGCCGAGCGCGATCATCGGCCACGTCAGCATGGTGAGGTACATGCCGAAGGCGACGAACGATCCGACGGTGATGGCTCCGTTGATGGTGAGGATGCCGCCAGCGCCCAGAACGATGACCGCGCCCAGTCCGCCGAAGAACGCGAAGAGCGGATTCAAGGTTCCCCAGAGGCGGACGAGCGACATGTTGAGCGCGAGATACTGCTCGTTGAGCGCGCCAAACCTTTGGACCTCGGCGGCCTCCTGACGGTAGGCGCGAACGATTCGCGCACCAGTGAGGTTCTCCTGCGCGTGGGTGGTGAGCGTGGAGAAGTGCTCCTGCACCGCCTCGAACCGGTCGTGAATCGCCTTTCCCATTTTGATTGTGAGAATCGGCAGGACTAACGTTGGTATCAGCGCCAGCAAAGTCAGCCTGACATCGATCCGCAGCATGAAATACAGCGCGAACAGTCCGCCGAAGATGGTATTGGTGAGGTACATCACCGCCGGTCCGATCGCCATTCTCACCGCGCCCAGGTCGTTGGTGAGGCGCGCCATGATGTCGCCGGTGCGGGTCTGTGCAAAGTATGCCGGGTCGAGCGTCTCCAGATGTGTGAAGAGATCGTTCCGCAGGTCGTACTCCATCCAGCGGCTGACACCATTCATCAGCTCGCGCATGCCGTACCTGAATGCGCCGCCGACAATAGCCGCCAGGACGATGAGTCCGCTTATTCCCCAGATCGTGCGCATTGGCGCTCCGGCGCCAATCGCATCGATTGCTCGTCTCAGCAACCAGGGAATGACACTGGTTATTGCCGACGACGCGAGTACTATGAGGAGACCGACTGTAAATGGAATCCAGTACGGTTTGTAATATGGCGTTGCGGTCCGAAGGTTCTTCATATTTGGCATGTGGATTGCCGTCCACATCTATTCATGAGCTTGGTTACAACCAGGCCCTCACCACATGGAGGAGGCTTCATGGTGCAATATATTCCCCGGTTTAATGCGTTGCTCGCGCTCTCATTCGCGCTGTCTGTCGCTGCGTGCACGACGAAGACGGACAACAACGCTGCCGCGGATTCAGCTCTGAACAAGGATATTCAGTTGGCGAACCGCGACACCGCTGCGCAGCCCGCGTTGAGCGACGTACCAACGAGCTCCACGGCACCAGCGGCTGCCACCGCCGCGACTTCCAAGACGACGACAACTAGTCGGACAACGACTACGCGCACTCCGACAACGACGACGCGGCGACCGACGACTACTTCCAGCGGCAATACCGTCACGCGGACGCCAGCAGGTAGCGCTGCTCGCGTTGGAACGATTCCCGCCGGTTCGCAACTCAGTCTCGCCTCCAACCAGACGGTTTGCACCAACACCTTCAAAGTTGGCCAGCGTTTCAATGCTTCAGTCACCAATGCGGTCACCGGCACCAACGGCGCTGTAATTCCGTCTGGAGCGACAGCAACGGTGGAGGTAACGGAGTTGAAGCGCAGCGAGAACGCCAACGATCCGGTGAGAATGGGTTTCCGCGTCGTCTCAGTGTCATTCGGCGGGCACACCTATCCCGTTAGCGCGACCACTACCGACGCGCAGGTTACCAAGGTCAAGAATCAGCCGAAGGGCAAAGACGTGCAGAAGGTGGTCGGCGGCGCGGCGATTGGCGCGATCGCTGGACAGATACTCGGCAAGAGCACCAAGGCTACGGTGATTGGCGCCGCTGCTGGTGGTGCTGCTGGAGCCGCTGCTGCTGCGGCGACGGCGAACTACGAAGGCTGCGTCAACTCGGGCGGCCGCATTACCGCTACGCTCAACTCGTCGACTCAGGTTAACATCTGAAAGAGCCCTGGCGGTAGTAAAGGTCCGGCGTGAGAAATCACGCCGGATTTTTTTTAATAGCCGACGGCGCCGCCCCCTCGATTGCGGCTGTCATCGAATCCCTCGTAGCCGCCCTTGACGCGCATGATGGATGCTGCCGACGCCACGCCTCCCTGCTCATAGACAAAATGGCCCATGCCGCGCAGGCGGGCGATCACACTCGGCTCGAAACCGCCGGTTTCGACACGAACGGAGTCAGGACGTGATTGATGATGGATGCGCGGAGCGTTCATCGCGTCAGCAATCGTCATCCGGTGGTCGATGACATTCAGGATTACCTGGTAGGTGGCCGAGATGATTCTCGGACCGCCGCGCGCACCCGTTATCAGCAGCAATTGTCCCTTCGGGTCCAGAACGATTGTCGGCGACATTGCGCTCAACATCCGCTTGCCCGGAGCGATTGCGTTCGCTTCACCCTGGATCAATCCGAACATGTTGGGGACGCCGGGCTTGCTGGTGAAGTCGTCCATCTCATCGTTTAGGAAGAAACCGGCGCCGCGCACGTAGATCCCCGACCCATACAAATCATTCAGCGTTGTCGTAGTGGCGACGGCGTTTCCCACTGGATCGACGACCGAGTAATGCGTGGTCTCGTTTCCTTCACCGAGCCCCGATGCCAAATCCGACGTCGGATCGGCGCGATCGCGAGAGATTGTCTTGGCGATTGCGCGTGCGTAGGCCTTGCTCGTCAGCTCCGAGATCGGAGCTTTGACGAAATCCGGATCTCCGAGCTTGGAGTTTCTGTCGACAAACGCGCGCTGTGACGCTGACGCTACGGCGTGAATCTCTTCGGCGCTGCCGAACGGCGCCGGGCGCCCATAAGCCTCGCGAATGTTGAGGATCTCCGTCACTGTCGTGCCACCGGACGACGATGGCGGCATGGCGATGAGAGCGTAACCGCGATAGCTGCTTCGTATCGGCTGCCGCCAAATCGGCTTATAACGCGCGAGATCCGCCTTCGTAATCAGGCCGCCATCGCGTTGCATCTCGGCGGCGATCGAATCGGCGATGCTGCCGCGATAAAACACAGCAGCGCCGGAGTCGGCAATGAGTCTGATCGTCCGAGCCAACGCCGGCTGCGCGAAACGGGATCCGATCGCGGGCGCCGAATCGCTGGCGAAGAACAGAGCCTTTCCCGCGTAGTTTTCGATTCGATACTTTGCTCCGGCGACCGATCGGAAGAATGTCGAATCGACGACGAAGCCCTCCGCCGCGAGGTGAATCGCAGGAGCGAGAACTTTTGCGATCGGCAAGACGCCGAACTTGCGATGTGCTTCGAGCATGCCAGCTACTGCGCCCGGCACACCGGAAGCCTTCGGACCGATCACGCTTTCATCGGTGACTTTACCGTCGGGACCGACGTACATGTCGCGCGTCGCAGCCACGGGCGCCGTCTCGCGATAGTCGAGCGCAGCGACACGGCCGTCCGCCATTCGAATCACCATGTAGCCGCCGCCACCGAGATTGCCCGCCTCCGGATAGGCTACTGCGAGGGCGAACCCGGTCGCTACCGCGGCGTCAACCGCGTTCCCCCCTTCCTTCATGATCTGAGCGCCGACCTCGGATGCGATTCGACTGTCGCTCGCCACCATCGCGTGCGGTGCAAACGATGGTCGCTCGCCGGCGGGGAAGCGCCAAGTGGCCGGAAACGTGGCGGGAATGCGCGGAGGAATCGCCGGATCGTCGAGCGAGCGCGGCGACGGCACCGCTGCGACCGCGAATGCGACCGCTGTAGCGGCCGACGCAAGAAGCAAAGCCTTTTTCAGAGGGATCTCCGTGTAGTTCACGTGAATTCTATTCACGTGAAATCCCGGGCGTCAGCTATCTGCGGACGGTCCGGGTGCCGAACCCCATGCGAAAAGTGACCTTGAGCGACTGCATCCGATTGGTGTTGCTGACGCTGTTTGAGAGCCCACTTCGCTCGTGTATTCCTATCGCGTACTCCGGCACGAATTCGATTTGCGTTCGATCGTCGAAGCCGTAGCCAAGCCCCCAGCCGCCGGAGAACAACGGATCGGTATTGCTTCCGCCGGCCAGCGTCGCGCCGTCCGAATCGCGCTTGAGATTCGCATAATTCACGATCCCTCCGTTGATCTCGAAAACCGAGTGAAAACCGCTGCCGGATCCGACGTGAAAGGTGGCGACGAGGGTGGTCATGTTGAGATGTGCGTTACAGCCGTTGCAGGTCCCGCCCCCGACACCGGAAACTGGCACTGCGGGTCCGAAATAGGTGAATGGCACGCGCGCAAAGGTCCCCGCCGCGCCAAACGACCATCCACCACCACCAAGCGTCCTCTCGATCGACGCACTGTACTGAAAGTTCGTCGAGTTGCCAAAATCCCAGGTACTGGCTGATTTACCGTCGTTCACGCCGTTGCCGGTGAAGCCAGCGATGCCGCCGCTCACCCACGTTTCGGGATCGCTGGTGAATACGCGCTGTCGCCGCTGCGCACTCAGCGACGCGGCGCAGAAAATCAACATTAGGATCGCCAGAGAAAAACGTCTCATCATCAAGCTCCAAGTTGTCTTGCAATTGCCGCGAGTCGTCGGGTAAGTTTGGTCGTGACCCGCCACCAGCGCGCAGCAACGCATTGATGCTGGATCCTCGCGAAACGGAGCGTCGCAACCCGCGTACCGCCTCGATTGATCTCGCATCCCCGCTCGAGATCGTAGACATGATAAACGCAGAAGACCAAAGGGTTCCCGTCGCTGTCGCCACCCAGCGCGAGCAGATTGCGCGCGCAATCGAGCTGGCCGAAGCGACGTTCCGAAAGGGAGGCCGCTTGTTTTACGTTGGCGCCGGAACATCGGGACGGCTCGGAGTGCTCGACGCCAGCGAGTGCCCGCCAACTTTCGGTACCGACCCCGAAATGGTGCAGGGAATCATCGCGGGCGGGCTGCCTGCGCTGACGCGCTCGCAGGAGGGAGCTGAAGATGTGGTCGAGAACGGAGCTCTCGCGATCGACGAGCATCGCGTGAACGACAAGGATTTCGTGATTGGCATCGCTGCGTCAGGCACTACTCCTTACGTTCGCGCTGCCCTGGAGCGAGCCGCTGCGCTCGGCGCCAGCACCGGCATCGTCGCCAGCTCTCCGCCGCCCGCTGACCTCGTCGCCAAAGTCGATGTTACGATGCTGCCGATCGTCGGCCCGGAGGTAGTGACGGGCTCGACACGCATGAAAGCCGGCACCGCGACCAAGCTCGTACTGAACACCATCACCACCGGCGCCATGATCAGGCTCGGGAAAACCTACGGCAACCTGATGGTCGATCTTCGGGCCACCAACAACAAACTCATCGATCGCAGCCAGCGCATCGTGATGGAGGTCTGCGGAGTGTCGCGGGACGAAGCCACAAAATTGCTGGAACGCGCTGACAAGAGCGTCAAGCTCGCGATCGTGATGCAGAAGAAGGGCGTTTCGCGCGAGCAAGCGCAGAAACTCCTCGCCGAAAACGGCGGGGTAATTCGCCGCGTCACCAAAGACGCGCCGCCCCCGATCAGAGAAAAGTAGAAGTGTCATCGGGCGTCGTCGTCGGTTTGATGTCCGGAACTTCGCTCGACGGAATCAGCGCCGCAGTCGCGCGGTTTCGCGACGCCAGCGATGGACGGATCGATATCGAGCTGCTTGCGTACGTCTCGCGCCCGTATACCAATAGCGAGCGCACGCGTTTGAGTGCTGCGCTGGGTGGTGGCACGCCGGCGGAATACTGCCGTCTCAATTTCGACCTCGGCGGCTGGCTCGCCGATGCGGCGATTCAAGTCATGGCAGAAGCCGGAGTGGCGCGTGAAGACATCGCTGCCATTGCATCACACGGTCAGACGATCTGGCACGAGCCCGGCCACTCCACCTGGCAAACCGGGGAGGCGGCCGTGATCGTCGAACGAACCGGCATCGACGTCATCAGTGACTTCAGGGTGCGGGATGTCGCGGCCGGCGGGCAGGGAGCGCCGCTCGTTCCCATCGCTGATTCGATGCTCTTCTCATCACCGTCTGAATGGCGAGGCCTCCAGAATCTCGGCGGCATCGGCAACATCACCGTCGTCCCGCCGCGCGGTCAGCTCGAGGGAGTGCGAGCATTCGATACCGGACCCGGCGTTGCCGTTATAGACGGCGTGACCAAAGCGCTTCGGCCCGATCTCACCTATGACGTCGACGGGAAGCTGGCGCTCGCCGGCCGTCCCAACATGCAGGTAGTCAAAGAGCTGCTCGCGCATCCCTACTTCAGTATGGCGCCGCCGAAGTCAACCGGCCGTGAATTATTCAACTCCGACTATGTACAGAAACTGATCTCGACTTCGCGCGCCCTCGGCGCCAGCGACGAAGACATAGTCGCCACGGCCGTCCAGCTGACCGCCGAAAGTGTTGCCGACGCGTATCGTCGCTTTATCGCCGAGCCGATGCGAGAGGTGCTGGTGTCGGGGGGCGGGGCGAAAAACCCAGCGCTATTCGAGGCGATCCAGCGCGCCGCCGCACCGGTTTCAGTTCGCCATTTCGACGATGTCTTCTTTGACGGCGAGGCGAAGGAAGCAGTGGCCTTCGCATTGCTGGGATACCTGCATGTGACGAAACGCCCCGGGAACGTCCCCTCCGCCACCGGAGCGCGCGGTCTGCGCGTCCTTGGAAAGCGAACGCCGGCATGAGCGAGATCGCCGAGCTCTTTTATCCGGCAATCCGCTGGGACGCCACACGCGGTTACGAGGGAGAGCGCGCGGCAATAGAAGAAGCACTGAGTCTCGGTGTCGCTGGATTCATTCTTTTCGGCGGTCCTTCCGAGCACGTCGCCGCACTGACCGAGAATCTCCATTCAAAATCCAAAGCGGCCCTTTTGATCGGCGCCGATCTCGAGCGCGGAGCCGGCCAGCAGTTCGCCGGCCAGACAGCGCTGCCGCCTTTGGCCGCAATCGGCTCACTCGAGGATCTCCAGTCGGTGCGCCGGGCAGCTGCCGTCACCGCCCGGGAAGCGCGCGAGCTCGGCATCAACTGGGTCTATGCCCCCGACTGCGATCTCGACATAGAGCCCAACAACCCTATCGTCGGCACCAGATCTTTTGGCAGCGACCCTGAGCGCGTCGGCGAGTACGCAGCCGCCTGGATCGACGCCTGTCAGGCGGAAGGCGTGCTAGCGTGCGCCAAACACTTTCCAGGGCACGGCCGCACGACTGTCGACTCACATAAGGAGTTGGCGCGCGTCGATCTCCCCGCCGACGTACTTCGGCAGACGGATCTGATTCCATTCCGCCGCGCGATCGAACGCGGTGTTGCCTCTGTGATGTCCGCACATGTCGCGTTTCCGACGCTCGACCCCAGCGGCGCACCGGCGACCCTGTCGAAGGCGATCCTCACCGACTTGCTGCGCAAGGAGCTCGATTTCACGGGCCTGGTGGTGACGGACGCGTTGATCATGGAAGGGGTGCTCGCCGGCGGAGAGTCAGAAGCGGTTGTTCGTGCGCTCGACGCCGGCTGCGATTGTCTGCTCTATCCGGCGACGTTGGCCGAGTCCGTGCGCGCCGTCACTAACGCGATCAACGAAAACCGGCTCGACTCGGACCGAATCCACCAGTCAATCGAGCGCCGCCGCCGCTGGGCGCGCTGGGCGGCGCTCTCCCGGGAAACGAACCGGCCCGCGCGGGACGAAAGTGGCTGGGCGACTCACATTGCCGAAGAAGTCATTCACGTAATTCGGGGCAAGCTGCCGCGCCTTCCGCAACCGTGGAATCTGGTCATCGTCGACGACGACCTCGGTGGACCCTACCCAGCTCCGTCGCGCGAACCGCTCGTCACGGCGCTGCGCACGGGCGGAGTTGAGCTCTTCGCCGGCGATTCCACGACAACCGAAAAGATCGGCGCAACTGTCATCGCGCTATTCGGCGACATCCGCGCCTGGAAGGGAAGGCCGGGCTATTCTGCCGCCGCGAAAGAGTCTGTTCGCCGCGCATTAGGGCAATCGAAATCTGGCGATCGCCTGATCGTGCAATTCAGCCATCCGAGGCTGGCCGGGGAGCTTGATGCCGACGCGCCGATTCTCTGCGCCTGGGGGGGAGAACCGGTGATGCAGCGAGCGACGGCGCGCGTAATGCTGAGGGAGCTCACGACGTCTGGATCGGAGAAACGAGTCGAAATTCCGCAGCAGCAGCTGCCGGAGGAATTCTGACGGGTCCCCGCCCGGTGAGAGCGGTACCGCTTCCTGAGCCGGTTAAGAAGTCATCGCTTCGAATCTTCGGCCAGCCGAAGATGGCGACCTTGCTGTTCCTCGGCTTCTCGTCCGGGCTTCCGTTTTATCTCACCAGCAAGACGCTCCAGGCGTGGATGACGACGGCGAAGGTCGATCTCGCCACGATCGGGTTTTTCAGCCTCGTTACTCTCCCCTACTCGCTCAAGTTCGTCTGGGCGCCGGTGATGGATCGCTACACCCCGCCTTTCCTGGGTCGGCGTCGCGGCTGGGTGCTCATCACGCAGGCGTTGCTGCTGTTGGCGATTGCGGCGATGTCGCTTCACGACCCGCGAACCGGATTGAAGATGCTCGCGATAAATGCAATCGCGATTGCGTTCTTCAGCGCTTCGCAGGACATCTCGCTCGACGCCTATCGCACCGATGTGCTGGAGACGCGCGAGATGGGAGCCGGTGCCGCGGTGTTCGTGATGGGTTACCGCATTGCGATGATCACGACGGGCGCGCTGGCTTTCTTCCTCGCCGACCGCATGTCGTGGAACACCGTTTACGCGATGATTTCGCTGCTGATGATCATCGGCATCGCGACTACGTTCGTCGCGGCGGAGCCGGTGCTGAACGATGCACCGCCGAAGACCCTGGCCGAAGCAGTTGTTCTCCCCTTCGCGGATTTCTTTCAGCGCACCGGAGTGCTGCGCGCGCTGCTGGTCCTCCTCTTCATCGTCGTCTACAAGTACTCGGATAGCCTGGCCGGAAGCATGACTACTCCGTTCCTGCTCCAGGCCGGGTTCTCACAGACCGAAGTCGGCGCCGTTTTCCTCGGTGTGGGAGTCGTTGCGACCATTGCGGGCGTGGTTGTCGCCGGCGCGGCGATCGTCAAGTTCGGGATTAACCGCTCGCTCTGGCTGTTCGTGATCTTTCAGGGGCTGAGTAATCTCACCTATTACGGTCTGTCTCTCACCGAGAAGAACCACGCCTTCATGGTGGCCGCGGTGATCACCGAGAATTTCGGACTCGGCCTCGTCACCGGAGCGATGACGGCATATCTGATGAGCATGTGCAACAAGCGGTTCACCGCTACTCAGTTTGCGCTGCTCTCGAGTCTGATGGCGGCGAGCAGGGATATTCTGGTGGCGCCGGCGGGAAAGCTCGTCGAAGCGGTGGGCTGGCCGGGATTCTTCCTGACTACAGTCGCGATGGCAATACCGCCACTCGTGCTGCTCCCCTTTATCGCGCCGTGGTCACGTGATGTTCCGATTGGCGCTGCATCCCACACCGGCGAGACAATTCCTGCGCGGGGCTCTCAGCCGCCGTTGACTGTGCGGCGATAGTTTGCTTCGGGGGAACGCAACCGAGCGGTGACGACCGTTACGTTATCGGGCGCGCCGGTATGCATTGCTTCCTCAACCAGTGCTTCGCAGATCTCCTCCGGACGTCCGACGCCGCGAGCGATCCGGGCGATCTCTTCCGCCGAGACCTGGTTGGACAAGCCATCGCTGCAGAGGATGAGAAAATCGTCGTTCTCCAGCTTAACGCGATAAAAATCCGTAACGACTTTTTCTTCGGGACCGAGCGCCTGCAGGATGATATTACGGTGCTCGCTTTGCGCCGCTTCCTTCGCGGTCATCCGCCCGGCGTCTATGAGTCGTTGCACGAAGGACTGATCCTTGGTGAGCTGCTTTGCCGCGCCCTTGCGCACCAGATAGGCGCGACTGTCACCGACCTGCGCGATGAATGCCTCTCCATCGAGCACCAGCGCCAGTGTCGTCGTCGTTCCCATTCCGTGATGCTCGGGAGCCGTGTTTGCCTTCTGGAAGATCGCCCTGTTGGCGGTATCGATGCCGCGCTTCAATGCTGCTTCGATCGATTCGGGCGTGCGCTTCGGGACCTTGTGCCACCAGCGGTGGAGCTCACTCAGAATTGTCTCTGTCGCGATCGAGCTGGCGAGAGCGCCCGATGCAGCACCGCCGACGCCGTCGGCGACGATCAGGATGAAGGGTGCGGTATGCACGGAAACGAGGGACGGCGCGCTCATCGTCGCGATGTCCCCCGTTTCGAGGTTGGCAATTAAAAAGGCATCTTGATTGTCGTGCCGGATGAGCCCGACATTCGTGATCCCAAAAATCTCTGCAATCAATTGTGACTCGAAGGTGCGTTTGTATTAGGTCACGGAAGACGGGAGTTCCGATGAGGACAAAAAGATAGCAATTGCAATCAGGTGAGGGCACTACCCATGCGTATCAGATAGACTGGTTCGGTAATTCACGTGCAACCCAATTTTGATGATGAAAGCTTTGACGACGAGGGTCTTTGCCTGTTGCGTTGCGCTCGCGGGGGCGTCCTGCCGGCCGGCAACTGGTCCTTCCGCTCCGAGGCCGGTGATCGTTCCTCCGCTCGTGCCTGCTCCGCTGCCGCCTGCGAATCCGAAGCTTCCGCCTGTTCCTGATGTTCGTGGCCCGCTTCAGATAAACGTGACATATCCGAAACCCGAGCAGCTGCTGACGGTTCGGGATTCGAATTTCATCTTTGGAAGCGTGGGTACCGGCGACGCCGCTCTGCAAATCAACGGCGTCGCAGTGCCGGTGTGGCCGAACGGCGCCTTCATGGGATGGCTTCCCGTTCCGCCGGATAGCGCGCCACACTACCAGATCTTCGCGCGTACCAAGACAGAGAGCGCGCATCTCGAGCTGCCGGTCAAAATTCCTCCCGCGCCAGACACAACGCACCGCGAAAAACTCGTCGGCGACACGCTACGGCCGACACCCTCACCCGACACGCTCATCCCGATTCCCGGCAACGTATACGTCACACTCGGCGCGCCGGCGTCGACGGTCAACGATACCGATCGCGTTACCATTGCGCGTCCCGCTCCAGGAAACGGTCAGGAGTACAAGTGGTTTCTGTTCCCGGGCACGGTCGTAAAAATCACCGGTGCCCAAAAGGCGAGCGGTGACGAGTTCGTTCGCATCGAGCTCGACTCGAATCAGGTCGCCTGGGTGCTGCGCAGCGAGCTGCAGGCACAGAACATCTCGCCAAGCGCACCGGCGGGTTTCCTGGGAGATTCGCTCGCTCCGGTCCGTCGCATCGGGACCGTGCGCGTCTTGCCGAGTCCCGACTGGATCGACGTGCAGATCCCGATGACTGGTCCACCGCCGCCCTATCTCGTCGAAGAGACTGATCGCTCGATCTCGCTGCTGCTATACGGGGTTGAGGGTGCGCCAGTGATCTCGACGATGCTCGAGCCGACCGATTCATACTTCAACAGCATCAGCTCGACCCCCGAGCCGGCGAGAGTCCGCTATTCGATCAACCTCAATCGCCCCCCGTACGGATATCTCGCACTGTGGCAGAACGGCACTCTCACCTTCAGAGTAAGACGCCCTCCCAGAATCGCCGACGCCGCCGCGCCGTTGCGTGGTCTCACCATCACCATCGATCCCGGGCATCCGCCGGCCGGTGCCACCGGTCCAACTGGCTTGTACGAGGGCGACGCAGTGCTGCAGGTCGGATTCAGAGTGCGCGACCTGCTGGCGCAGCGCGGCGTGAACGTGGTGATGACACGTACCGCGCCGGATCCCGTCGATCTCGGACTCCGTCCCATCATCAGCCGCCGGGCCAACGCGCACGCCTTCGTTTCGATCCACCTCAATGCTTTCCCCGACGGCGTCAATCCATTTGTCAACAACGGGTCTTTGACGCTTTATT
This sequence comes from Gemmatimonadaceae bacterium, assembly GCA_036506035.1. Taxonomy (GTDB): domain Bacteria; phylum Gemmatimonadota; class Gemmatimonadetes; order Gemmatimonadales; family Gemmatimonadaceae; genus UBA4720. The sequence continues at coordinate 42,864 of DASXSL010000010.1, forward strand.
TCTGGCCTCATTCGATTCCTTTGGGACTCGCGACCCAGGCGGCGCTGCTCGCCGAGCTGGGGTTGCGCGACAACGGAACGAAATTCCAGAACATTGCAGTGGCGCGCGGCACATGGATGCCATCCGTACTGACAGAGGGAGCGTTCGTCATCATGCCCGATCAGGAAGCGGCATTGAGGACACCGACTTACCAGGAGTCATACGCCACTGCGATAGTGCGCGGACTCGAGACTTACTTCGCATCGCTCGCACAAAAACCGTGAGATCAGGTGTCCTCGTCGCCGCGCTGCTGATTGGGGCGGTGGGGGCAGCTGGCGCGCAGCTACCGCCCAACGAGCACTGGCGCACGCTGCACACCCGTCACTTTCGCGTGCATTTCACGCCGCCCGTCGAGGAGCAAGCGCGGCGCGCGGCGGTCAATGCTGAGCGCGCCTACGCCCAGTTATCGACCGAGCTGGTGCCTCCGCGTGGAACGATCGACCTGGTCGTATCCGACAACGTCGATTACGTGAACGGCTACGCCACTCCTTTTCCATCCAACCGGATCGTGGTGTATGCGCATCCGCCCATGGATGCTTCGGGATTGCGCAACTACGATGACTGGAACGCGCTTGTCGTCACCCACGAGCTGACGCACATCTTCCATCTCGATCGCTCGCGCGGCATCTGGCGATTGGGGCAGGGGATCTTCGGCAGAAATCCTCTACTCTTCCCGAACTTGTACGAGCCGCGCTGGGTTCTCGAGGGTCTGGCGGTCTACTTCGAGTCCCGGCTGACTGGCGTCGGACGACTGGAGAGCTCGGAGCACTCGATGATTGCGCGTGCGGCCGCGCTCGCCAACAGAGTACCGACTCTTCAGGAGCTGTCGCCAGGCACTTCCAGATTTCCGGGCGGCGAAGTGATCTACGTCTACGGCTCACTGCTCTTCGACTATCTCTCGCGCACGCGCGGGCCCGGCAGCATCCGCGAATTCGTCGAGCGCGGAGCGAAGACGCCCATCCCATTCATTCTCACCGTGACATCACGCAGCGCGTTTGGAATCTCGTTTCAGACGGCGTGGCGACAGTGGCGTGACTCGGTGCTGCGGGAGATGCAGACGCCACACGAGGCGATGCCCGGCTGGCGGCAGCTCACCAACGCCGGACGCATCGCACTCTTTCCACGCTGGCTCGGCGACACCGCTCTCATTTACGGTGGCGACAAGGGACGTGAGATGCCCGCCGCATACAAAGTCGCGCTGTCGGGACGCGAAAAAAGCCTCGGCCGGCGCAATGCGTCGAGTCCGAACGTCAGAATGCCCGACGGAAGTCTGCTCTTCTCCCAGCCGGACTATCTCGACCCTTATCACATCCGCAACGATCTCTACATCCAGCGCAACGGAAGCCAGATACGACTGACGACGGGAGCGCGCCTTACGGCCCCCGATGCGCGCGCCGATGGAGAGATCGTTGCCGTTCAGGATATCCCGGCGACAGACAGGCTGGTTCGTGTTTCCCGTGACGGCCGGAATCTGATGCCGATAACGCAGGCCAGTCTGGATGTCCAATGGTCTGACCCGCGCTGGTCCCCGGACGGCTCGCGGATCGCTGCAGTAAGACAGAGTCGCGGCCGCTCGGAAATCGTGATTCTCGATTCCGAGGGAAAGATTGTTGACTCGTTCGGCGCTACACGGGCCATCAACTCCTCACCCAGCTGGTCGAGCGATGGTCGTCGCGTTTTCTTTTCGTCCGAGCGAAGCGGATCGCCCCAGATTTATGTCGCGGACGTTACGACATTTGCCCCGACAGTCGCGCGCATCAGCGACGCACCCACCGGACTGTTCGCTCCCGAGCTGTCACCGGACCAGACGCAGCTGGCAACGCTGATGTTCAAAGCTGACGGGTTCCACCTCGGAGTGGCGCCGCTCGCTTCGGCCCACACTGTGACGGCGGACAGCACGCGAATCAGTCCCAGAGCCGGCTGCCCCAATTGCCTCGACATCGTTCCCGGAGGACCTGCCATCGGTACCGCGGACACATCTCGAGCGACCGATTACTCGCCGTGGCTTTCGCTTCTCCCGCGGTACTGGATTCCGGTACTGGAGAGCAGCACTGACGACGGTACGTCGTACGGCGCGGCGACGAGCGCTACCGATATCGTCGGCAGACACAACTACACACTCCAGCTTCTGCGGAACAATCGTTTCGGCGAGAACTCAGGATGGCTCTCGTATCGATACGCCGGCTTGGGACTGCCGCTGCTCGATCTTTACGCGTCGCAGAATTTCTCAAACTCCGAATTCATTCTCATCAACGGGCCGGACAGTGCGCCGTTCGCGTTCAAGGAGCGCGAGCGCATCGTCTCGCTGCACGCTTCGTTCATTCGACCGCGGTTTCGTAACTACACACTCGCTTCGATTGGAGCGGAGTTCGAGGAGATCGCCTACTCAACGAAACCCGATAGCGTGCTGGGATACCTTTCGTCTTTCTACTCACAGAAGCGAAACTACCCGGCACTGGTGGCGTCAGCGGGCTGGTCCAACGCGCAGCGTCCGGCACTCAGCATCTCTCCGGAGGATGGGATAAGCATCAGCATGAGAGGTCGTGCGCGTTGGCAGAGCGGCACCATGGGCAGCTCGACGCGCAGCCTGATCGGTGTCAGCTCGTTGTTCAAGTCGCTCGACCTGGCTGGCTTCGCTCATCACGTTCTGGCCGTGCGTGCTGCCGGTGGCCTTACCGACGAACGGAGTCCGGACCTCTTCTCGGCAGGCGGGACGAGCGGAGCTCAGCTCGAAGTGTTTCCGGGATATTCTCTTGGACAGCAGCGTCGCACCTTTGGCGTCCGCGGATATCCAGCTGGCGTTGAGGGAGGGATTCGCGCCTACTCAGCGGCGGTGGAGTATCGAGCGCCGCTCCTCGCTCCGTCGCGTGGATTTCGCTTCATTCCGGTGTTCGTAGATCGCACTTCGCTGACTATCTTTGGAGAGACCGGTCGCGCGTACTGCCCGAGGCCCGTTACCAATGGCGTTTGCCGAGTTGCTGATGTCGGTAACCCGGCGATGACATCAGCAGGTGCGGAGCTGAACATCGACACTGGCCTTCAGCTCGACGTGCAAGCGAGGTTTCGACTGGGAGTCGCTTTTCCGCTGCTAAATCGCGAGCGTCTTGGAGCCAGCTCGGCGCAGGCATATGTGACATTTGGGACCTCTTTTTAGGTCGTGAATCCAGGCAAAGCGCTCTTTCCCGAGTGGAAAAAAGAGGTGTGGCGCCTATTCGTGATGTGTAATACGTAAGTCGTTGTCAGGTAAGAGGATAGCTTAGACTGGCGCGGACTCACGAATCCCGGTAGAATCCGGGCCCGCGTCGAAACCACCGACGCATATGCGTACAGTCGCAATTCAAATCGTCTTCTTATTGACAACACTTTTTTACTGCGGAGAGTTGTAACTAATGCCCATTCCTGCCGTGCCGCCCCAGGGCGAAGCCCAGCTCAATGACAATGCGCGAACCGTGATCAGCAAACGCTATCTGATCAAGGACGCTACGGGCACGCCTACGGAGCAGCCCGAGGACATGTTCTGGCGAGTCGCCAGCACGGTTGCCGAGGCCGATCGCCGCTACGGATCGACCGACAGCGAGGTCACGGACATGGCGGGCAATTTCTACCGCCTGATGGTCGAGCGCCGTTTCGAGCCCAACTCGCCAACGCTCATGAATGCCGGGCGTCCGCTGGGGCAGCTCTCGGCGTGCTTCGTCCTGCCGATCGAAGATGCGCTCTCCAACGGTCGCGATGGCATTTATGACACGCTCCGTGCGATGGCGTTGATTCATCAGTCAGGCGGCGGCACCGGCTTCGGATTCTCCAAACTGCGCGGCAAAGGCTCGATGGTGCGGTCGACAACAGGAGTCGCATCCGGCCCGGTGTCGTTCATGAAGCTGTACGATGCGTCGACTGATGCGGTGAAGCAGGGCGGCACGCGTCGCGGCGCGAACATGGGAATTTTGCGCGTCGACCACCCGGACATCATGGATTTCGTCACTTGCAAGGAAGATCTGACGCAAGTGACGAACTTCAACATCTCGGTTGCTGTCACCGACAAGTTCATGAACGCGGTGAAGGCAGGGACGAGCTACGATCTCGTCGATCCCAGCACCGGCAAAGTTGCTGGGCAGCTCGATGCGCGCACGGTTTGGGACAAGATGATCGAGGGCGCATGGAGGACCGGCGAACCTGGGTGCTTCTTCATCGACGAAGCAAATCGCTATAACCCGGTGCCGCACGTCGGTCAGTACGAGGCGACGAATCCCTGCGGAGAGCAGCCGCTCCTCCCTTACGACGTCTGCAACCTTGGCTCGATCAACGTCGGCTATTACGTGAAGGACGGTCAGATGGACTGGAACGCCCTCAAGCGCGACATCCATCTGTCGACGCACTTCCTCGACAACATCATCGACGTCAACAAATACCCGCTGCCGGAGATCGACGCGCTGTCGAAGCGAATCCGTCGTATCGGATTCGGCATCATGGGTTTCGCCGATGCATTAGTACGGCTTGGCATCGCCTACGACAGCATCGAGGGCGTCGAGTTCGGACGCCAGTTGCAGAAGTTCGTCGACGTCGAATCGAAGCGCGAGAGCGAGCGTCTCGCCAACGAGCGCGGGCCGTTCCCGGAGTGGGCAAGATCGATCTGGGGTCCGGACGAGACGTGCGCCCGCGATGCGCGCGGCAATCGTGTTCGGCCGATGCAGCTGCTGCGCAATTGCAACGTCAACACCATTGCACCGACTGGAACGATCTCCATCATTGCCGGTTGCTCATCGGGCATCGAGCCACTGTTCGCCGTCGCGTTCATGCGCAATCAGGCCGGCGTGTTGATGCCGGATGTCAACGAGGACTTCGTCGCCATCGCGAAGAAGGAAGGTTGGTATTCAGACGAGCTGATGGAGAAGATCGCCAAGGAAGGGCACATCCACTTCGATGAAGTGCCGAATCAGTGGCAGCGCGTTTTCGTGACAGCGCACGACATCACGCCCGAGTGGCACGTGCGGATGCAGGCCGCTTTCCAGGAGAATTGCGACTCCGCGATCTCGAAGACGACCAACTTCCCCCACGCCGCTACGCCTGAGGATGTGAGGTCGATCTACGAGCTCGCCTACGCGCTCAAGTGCAAGGGCGTCACTGTCTACCGCGATGGCTCACGCGACAATCAGGTTCTCTCCACTGGGGCTACCGAGCTGGCCAAGGCGGAACGCGATGGAAGGGCGGAGCGTGGGGAGCTGCACGGAACGATCGCCGAGCTCGAGGCCGAGAACGCGAGGCTCAAGCAGGCGCTGTTCGACGCCGAGGCGGAGAACCTTCAGCGTCGTGCCAAACGAGCGCGTCCGGACACTCTACGCGGGATCACCACCCGCATCGAGACGCCACTGGGCACGATGTTCCTGAACATCACCGAAGACGACCGCGGCCAGCCGTTCGAGGTCTTCATCAACCTCGGCAAAGCGGGTGGCGCCGCGATGGCTGACGCTGAAGCCATCGGTCGGTTGATCTCGCTGGCGCTTAGATCGGGGATTCCGATTCGCGAGGTGCACCGTCAGCTACGTGGAATTGCCTCTGACAAAGCGATTGGGCTCGGCCCGAACAAAGTTCTCTCGGTTCCCGACGCGATTGGTATCGCGCTGGAGAAGTGGATGCGCGAGAAGGCAGGTGTGCAGCAAGACCTGCTCGGCGGCGCTGCAGCGGCGCCGTCGCCGGCGGAGATCGTGCAGCCGAAGCCATCGCCGATTGTAAACTCCAGTGATGCGACGCAGACGCAATTTGGATTCGACACGGTGAATCGCAGCGAGTCGTTTATCGGCACCTGCCCGGATTGCGGGTCGTCGCTCGAGTTCGCTGAAGGCTGCGCAAAGTGCCACGTCTGTGGCTTCTCTGAGTGCGGCTGAGTTTACGGAAATGCGAAGGCCGGGCTCGATGCCCGGCCTTTTTTATTTGACCCCGCCGAACCAGCGAACTCGCCTTATGCCCTTCGCGACTAGATCCTCGGGCCCCAGCGTTTTGCCGCGCTTCCAGAAGAAATCCATCTCCTCGTTCACCCCGGCCAGGGCGAAGCGCGACTCCTTGATCAGGAGAAACGCGGCGTAGAGCAGCAGACCAGCGCCGATGAGTCCCAGTGCGATGGGAACGGGCGTGAAGTCCGAGCTGGTGACGGCGACGATTCCGATGCTGACGCTGGTGCCCACGAAGAACGCTAGCGCGCCGTACAGGCGCGACAACGCACGCTGGAGTAGCCGCGACCGCGTCGTAACGTAGTCCAGCTGCACGAACAGCATCCTCCGCTCTTCTTCCTCCTCTGGACGGTGCTCGCCCTTTGCCAGCGGCGCGAGCTGAAGGGAAATCTCGCGAGTGCGCGTTACTGCCCGATTGAGCCGGTCCGACGTCGCCAGAATCAGCGATCCGCACGCCGAGATCAGCACCGCCGGGGTGATCATGGCCGAAAGGACTGAGATGGCGTCGGGGAAGTTGGTCATCGGCCTGTCTGAGGCAGCGAAGTGGAATTGCCGCGATCAATGTTGGGTTTCACGGGTAGGAAGCTAAACAGGCTTGCGTTCCTGCGCCTGCGTTGCTCCCTTTAATCCTCACCTCAGAGAGACAAAACATGGATGATCGGAAGTTGCTGGCGCTCGCCAGAAAAAACGCCGCCAAGAGCGGATCGAACTCTTCGGTACCCAAAGGCTTTGGCAAGAAATACGATTCGACCCTTGCCGATGATCCAACCGACGAAGCCACCATCAAGGATCGAGAGAACTCGAAGAAGTTCTTCGCCGAAATGAAAAAGAGGGACTTTTAGACAGGTTTTCGCTCAATCAAAAGAGGAGCTCGAGTCATGCGCGTGTTATCCGTCCTCGCAGTGACTGTCGGTATCGTCGCGGCGCCCTTTGCGAACGCACAACAACCCACAGCTCCCCGTCCAACCCAGCCAGCCGCGGCACCGGCGCAGCAGGCACAGCGAATTCCCAGAGCAGCGGCGAGCACACGCGCGTCGGTCCAGGTGCTGATCGACAGCCGTTGGGACGCGCGGGAAGGAGGATGGTTCGGCGCCCTAAACCTCGCGGGTCCCGCCAAGATCGCCATCGACTACGGTCAACCACACGCGCGCGGTCGTAATGTCATCGGGATGCCGGGGGTGGTTCCCTGGGATAGCGCCTGGCGTACCGGCGCCAACATGGCGACTCAGTTATCCACCGAGGTAGACATCACGATCGGCAATACGTTTATCCCGCGGGGCGTCTATACGCTCTTCTCGCTCCCTACCCGCAGCGGATGGAAGCTCATCGTGAGCAAAGAGGTTCTGCAATGGGGAACCGAATACGACCCGTCGAAGGATTTCGCGCGGATCGACCTCCGCCAGCGGACGCTCGCGGAGCCGGTCGAGAGTCTCACGTTCTGGCTGATCCCGGCGATCGAGGCTCCGCCCTCGACTACTCTTCCGCACGGCGTCCTCAAGTTCGCCTGGGGAACGACTGAGCTGGCAACCGACTGGAAAGTAGGTCGCTAGGTTGCTGCCTCGAGGCGCGCGTCGAATTCGTCGCGCGCTTTTTTGTCGCCCTGATCCCGAGCCGGTCGGGGTTCGAAACCGGGATGTAGATCAGCTCGATACCTGATTCCGCGCGTTTGAGCAGCATCCCGCCCCGCGCCATATCACCATGGCCCAGAAACTCCTTAGGGAATAGCAGGCGCGAGCGGAAGATCGGCTCCAGAACGTCGACGTACTTGCCCGTCGCCACGCTTCCCAGCAGAACGACCTCGCAGCGGGGTCCGATTTTGTCCGCTAGCCGCCTCGCGTCCACTTCCAGGGGATACCGATAGCGGGATTCATCCGCCTCGATCGGGACAGCGGCAAATCGCTCCAGATCCTTGAGCGTCACCATGGCGCCCGGGGAGCACAGGCCATCGGTGGGCGTAATGATGTGCACCCCCAAGGCGCGGCGGGGCGGGGGATTCTCGAACGCCCGCGCGTAGTTCAGCTTGCCGCGGAAATAGAGCCCGCTCAGGAAGCTGAAGACCTCGCCAAGCGGCGCGCCTTCTTCGCTGCGGACCCGCTTGGCGATGGTAAAGTCAGCCCGTGGGTTGAACAGAAGCGCGGCCCTCTTTCCGCCGCAGCTCGCTGGTGAGAGCAGGAAGATTCGCCGAGTCTGCACGGCCCGAAATCAAGCAAATACTTCGCCGCGCTGACAGAGAGGGGCGCCAGAGCGTGAAGAGCGTTAAAATTCGTGAGGGGGATTTCCATGGCAAAGAACAAATTGCAGGACCTTCACGACGTTGGGCAGTCGATCTGGTTGGACAGCATCGATCGCCGAATACTCCACGATGGCGAGCTCGACCGCCGCATTCGCGAAGACGCGCTGACGGGGATGACCTCAAACCCGACGATCTTTCAAAAGGCGCTCTCATCGAGCAATGCCTACGACGAACAGATAACCGAAGCAGAAGAGAAGGGTCTGACGAGCTGGGAGCTGTTTGAGCTGCTCGAGACCACCGATGTCAGAGACGCGTGCGACCATTTTGCCGGCGTGTACAGCTCGACTCGCGGCGGTGACGGCTACGTCTCCATCGAAGTATCGCCCGGTGTCTCGCACTCGCCCGACGCTAGTGTCGAAGAGGCGAGGCGACTTTGGAAGGCGGTCAATCGCCCCAACCTCATGGTCAAGGTGCCAGGAACAACGGAAGGCGCCATCGCCGTACGGCGACTGATCGGCGAAGGAATCAACGTCAACATCACGCTGCTCTTCGCGATCGAAGCGCACGAGCGAGTAATCGACGCCTACATGGCTGGCCTTGAGGACCGCGTGAAAGCGGGACAGCCAATCGATGGTCTGGCCTCGGTGGCCAGCTTCTTCGTTAGCAGAGTCGATACGGAGGTCGACAAGCGTCTCGACGCGCTGATCGCGAAAGCTGGTCCGGCAGAGAAGGAAAGACTGAAGCTGCTCAAGGGTCGAGCAGCAATTGCGAACGCCAAGCTTGCCTACCGTTTGTTCAGACAGAAATTCGCAGGCCCCCGCTGGGAAGCACTCGCCCGCGAGGGTGCGCGGCTCCAGCGTCCACTCTGGGCGAGCACCAGCACCAAGAACCCCGAGTACCGCGACGTGATGTACGTCGAGGAGTTAATCGGTCCTGATACAGTCGACACGATGCCACCGGCGACAATCGAAGCATTCCGCGACCACGGCGTCGTCGACAGGACGGTCGATAAGAAAGTCGCCGCCGCCGAGGGGCTGCTCAAGGAAATCGAAGCGGTGGGAATCTCGATTAAGGATGTAACGGCGAAGCTGCTCGTCGACGGTATCGCCAGCTTCCAGAAATCGTTCGACGAGCTTATTGCTGGACTCGAATCGAAAATCGGATCCCTTGCAGGCGGGAAGTGACCGGCATCTACACACCTCGCACCAAGATCGTTTGCACGCTTGGGCCGTCGACATCGACTGAAGACGCGATCGGCGGGTTGATCGAAGCCGGGATGAACGTGGCCCGCGTGAATTTTTCACACGGCACCCATGAACAGCACGACGCGACGATCGCAATGGTTCGCCGTCTCGCCAAACAGGTCGGCAAGCCCATCGCCATTCTTGGCGACTTGCAAGGGCCTCGTATCAGAATTGGGGACTTGCCCCAGCCAATCAATCTCAAAGTCGGTGAGGATATCGTCCTCGTCCACGAGGGCCAGGAAAAGAACGGCGAGATTCCCGTCACCTACGATCAACTTGCCCACGATGTTCATGTCGGCGACCGCATTTTGATCGATGACGGATTGATCGAGCTCGTCACGCTCGACGTCGCCAACTCGCGCGTCAAGGCGCGCGTGCTGAATGGGGGAGATCTCAAGAGCCACAAGGGACTCAATCTGCCAGGCATCCAGGTATCCGCCCCGTCGATCACCGAAAAGGACGCCGCCGACATCCGCTTTGCCGTCGAACAGGAAGTCGACTACCTCGCCCTCAGCTTCGTGCGTCGCGCCGAGGACATCGAGGGCCTGAAGCGAATGATTCCGAAGTGGCTTCTGGTGGTGGCGAAAATCGAGAAGGATGTCGCGCTCCACAACATCGAAGCCATCGTCCGCGCCTCCGATGCGGTCATGGTTGCCCGCGGCGATCTGGGCGTCGAGCTGCCCTTCGAGGCAGTACCGGGAGCGCAGAAGAGGATAATCCGCCTCGCCAACAGGTACGGGCGTCCGGTTATCACGGCCACCCAGATGCTGGAATCGATGATCGAGCATCCGCGACCGACGCGCGCTGAAGCGAGTGACGTCGCCAACGCCATCATGGACGGAACCGACGCGGTGATGCTCTCGGCGGAGACCGCCGCCGGCGCCTATCCACGACTCGCTGTAGAAGCGATGACGCGCATCATCAAGGAGATAGAGACTCACCCGCCTGTGGCGCCGTTCGCCGGAGCGGAGCAGGGCGACGGTATCGTGACGACGGAAGTCGCCATCGCTGCCGCAACCGTCGCCGCGGTCGACATGCTTGCCGCGCCACTCGTTGTCGTTTTCACCAAGAGCGGGTTCTCGGCGCGCGTCGTGGCGTCGAAACGCCCCCCAGTTCCGATTCTCGCCCTTACCGATGAACCGCGGACATACCGGCAGCTAGCGATGGTTTGGGGCGTCGTACCGGAGCTCGTACCGCACTGCGCTGATTACGACGAGATGATGGAGTGCACCAAGGGAGTTGTTATCAGCCGCGAGCTGGCCAGCAACGGCGATCGCATCATCGTCACCGCCGGCGTTCCGTTCGACATGCCTGGGACCACCAATCTGCTGAAGGTGGAGACTGTCTAAACTCACCTTTCTGGGGACGGGAACCAGCTTTGGCATCCCCCAGATTGGATGCGCCTGCGAGGTCTGCAAGTCCAGTGATCCCCGAGACAAGCGAACTCGGGTTGGCGCGCTCGTCGAAACCAATGGTGGCGTCCGCATCCTTATCGACACGCCGCCTGAGCTGCGATTGCAGCTGATCCACGCCGGCGTCAGCCAGGTCGATGCGATTCTGTTCACTCACGATCACGCCGACCACGTTCACGGCATCGACGATATCCGCGCACTCTCGGACAAGAGCGACATGCCGATCGAGATGTACGGGCCGCCTGACTCGATGGCGCGGCTGGCGAAGCGCTTCGCCTACATCTTCGACGATTCCATCAAAGCATTACCGGGGACAAGCAAGCCGGAGGGCAGCGCCCACTCAGTTCCCGCCGGGAAGAGTTTTCGAATCGGCGATGTCGATGTGCTGCCGGTCTCGATCCCCCACGGCCCTGTCTCGGTCTACGGTTATCGGATCGGCAATCTGGGCTACGTCACTGATGCGAAGGAGTTGCCGGACGAGGCAATAAACGCGTTTCGCGGAGTCGACGTTCTCGTTCTCAACGCTCTCTTCCGGACCCAACACCCGACCCATTTGAGCGTATCAGAAGCTGTGAGCGCTGCTCAGAAAGTCGGCGCTCGACAGACGTGGCTGACGCACCTGACGCATCGCACCGGCCACGCCGAGCTCGAGGCCGAACTGCCGCGTGGTATCGCTCCTGCGTTCGACGGCCTGACCATAGAATTCAGCTGAGATGGCGCTTCGACTCGATTATTCGAACATGATGATCTCGCCCGGTGGCATCGACGAAAAAACCTGGGCGAGCGCCGGCAAGAAGTTCGGGGACGCCAATCAGGGCTTCGACAAGCTGCGCGCATCTGGAAGCGTCGGGTTTGTCGACCTGCCCAACGACAAAGCCTTGCTGAAGCAGGTCGAGTCTTTTGCGGCAACTGCACGCGGGAAGTTCGACGACGTCGTGATACTTGGCATCGGCGGCTCGGCGCTCGGTCCGATTGCGCTGCGAACTGCGCTGCGGCCTAGCGGATGGAACATGCTCGACGACAAACAGCGCGGCGGCTTTCCACGACTCCACGTCCTCGACAACGTCGATCCGGAGACGATCGCAGCGTTACTTGGACGATTGCGACTGGAGCGCGCGCTGTTCGTCGTCACCTCCAAGTCCGGCGGCACCGCGGAGACGATGGCGCAGTTCCTCATCGTGCACGACCGCATTGTCGCATCCAAGCTCGATCTGGGCCGGCAAATGGTCTTCGTCACCGACCCGAAGCAGGGAGCGCTCCGGCCATTGGCGCAGCGACTGAAGGTTCCGGCGCTGGACATTCCACCAAACATCGGCGGGCGTTTCAGTGTGCTGACGCCGGTCGGAACGCTCCCCGCAGCGCTGATCGGCATCGACGTCAAATCTCTTCTCGCTGGCGCGGGTGAGATGGCGAAACGCTGCGACAGCGAGCTCGCGACCAATCCAGCCGGGGTCTACGCGATGCTGCAGTGGCTCGCCGACACTCAATTGAGGAAGGCGATCGCCGTCTTCATGCCGTACTCCGATACGCTGCGCGATTTCGCCGCTTGGTTCGTTCAGCTCTGGGCCGAGAGTCTAGGCAAGAAAAGAAAGGACGGCACCAGCGTTGGGTCGACGCCGCTCGCCGCCCTCGGCGCCACCGATCAGCACGCGCAGGTGCAGCTCTTCATGGAGGGCCCGGCGGATAAGACGATCACGTTCGTTTCCGTAAAGGAGCGCGGAGTCGATGTCGCAATCCCAGCCGGATTTCCCGACGTCAAAGAGCTCGGCTATCTCACTGGCCACACGCTCGCCGAGCTGATCGATGTCGAGCAGCGCGCGACGGCGGGCGCGCTCGCCAAGCGTGGGCGGCCCAACATGACTATTCATCTCGATCGTGTCGACGCCAATCACGTCGGGCAGTTGATGATGTTTCTCGAAATCGCCACGGCGTACGCCGGGCAGCTGTACGGGATCGATGCCTTCGACCAGCCGGGTGTCGAGCTCGGAAAACAGTTTGCATATGCGCTGCTGGGCCGACCAGGCGCCGAAGCAGCGAAAAAAGAGTGGGAGTCGCTGCCCAAATCCGACCCGCGGTGGACTGTGTAGCGGGAAGCGCGAAGCGCGCTTTCCGCTTCGCTGTCACCCGCTTCCCCCTTCCCCCTTCCCGATTCCCCCTTCCCGCTTCCCTCTTCCGGCTTCCCGCTTAGTTTCTCAACTGACATGTTTACCAATCCATTCAACAAAGCGGTGACCGTCCTCGACGGAAGAGTGACGGTCCATGATGAATCAGCCATCGCATCTCCGGCGATGGACAAGCTGGTCAACACAGCGGTCTTCGGCGATCCCGACGACCGTGAGGACGCACGCTGGCTGATCTGGGAAATCGGACAGGCGGTGGGAGTGCAGCCCTCGTCTATCCACGACTTGTATCTCGCGCGCGGGGGTGGTCTCACCGGCGGATTCACCGTCCCGGCGATGAACATTCGCGGGATGGCGTACGACACCGGGCGTGCTCTATTTCGCGCGGCGATCAAGCTCAACGTCGGTGCCCTGATTCTGGAGATCGCACGCTCGGAGATCGCCTACACTGACCAGCGTCCCGCCGAGTACGTGGCGGTGATGCTCGCCGCGGCGTTGCGCGAAGGCTTCCGCGGGCCGGTGTTCATTCAAGGTGATCACTTTCAGGTCAACGCCAAGAAATTCGCAGTCGATCCGGTCACCGAGGTCAGCGGTGTCAAACAACTCGCTCGCGAAGCGATCGCGGCGGGCTTTTACAACATCGACGTCGACACGTCGACCCTGGTCGATCTCTCCAAGCCAATCCTCAAAGAGCAGCAGCGCACCAACTACGAGCAGGCTGTCGAGTTGGCGCTCACAGTGCGAGACCTGCAGCCCGAAGGAGTGACGATTTCGATTGGTGGCGAGATTGGCGAGGTGGGAACGCAGAACTCGACAGTCGAAGAGCTCGTTACGTACATGGATGGCTTCAACGAGACGCTCACGAGGCGCTCACCGGGAACCGAGGGTCTGTCCAAGATCAGCGTCCAGTCGGGAACCACGCACGGTGGAGTCGTTCTCGCAGATGGCAGCATCGCCGACGTCAAGATCGATTTCGATACGCTGGCGCGGCTGTCCAAAGTTGCCCGCGAGAAGTATGGGCTCGCCGGCGCTGTGCAGCACGGAGCGTCGACGCTGCCAGACACCGCGTTTCATAATTTTCCCCGTACAGAAACGGCCGAAATCCATCTGGCGACGAATTTCCAGACGATGTTGTTCGACAACATCTCCGCTGAATTCCGCAACCAGATCTACGATTGGCTGCGCGAGAACGCGAAGGACGAGCGCAAGCCAACCGACACCGACGAGCAGTTCTTCTACAAGACCCGCAAGAAGGCGCTCGGTCCGTTCAAAAAGAGGTTTTGGGAGCTACCTTCTGACGTTAAAGCACGGCTCGCCAAGGCGTACGAGGAGAAGTTCAGTTTTCTCTTCACTCAGCTTGCGGTGGCCAACACCCGCGATATCGTCGACCAGTTCGTGAAGCCGGTAGAGCAGCACAAGCCGCAGCCTCACCCCGATCTCGCTGTGGTAGAGGCCGCGCCGGACGACGCCGATCTGAGTGACTGACGCCCGCCTGGCGGACAAGGAAGCTCTCAACGCTGTTCGTGAGATAGTTCGGCGGGCGGGCCACGAGCTTCGCAACGCTCTCAGTGGCGTTTCCGTAAATGTCGAGGTCGTCCGCAGCCGGTCGGAACGCCAAGCATCGGTTAACGAGCTCACGTCCTTTGCCGAGCGGGCCAGACTTCAGGTTGGCGTGGCCACGATGCTGACCGATGGGCTGCTGGCGCTGGTGAGCTCGGTCCTCGCCGCTGCCGAGGAAGGAACGTTAAAAGCGGTGCGTGGTCATGGCGCCCAAAGTCAAATGGAGCTAATGATTTATGGCGACCGCGCCGCGTCACTCGTGTCTGATATCGAACGGTTGGGAAGTGCTATCGGCGTCGGCGTGGAGCAGCACGGTCAGCGCGTTATATTAAAAGTCTTGCCCGAAGGAAAAGACAATTCCAAAGACTGAGATGAAGCACCCCAAGGTCCTCATCGCGGATGACGACCGCTCAATCACGGAAGGGTTGAGCGCAATCCTCCGGGACGAAGGCTACGAAGTTGCCATCGCAGTCGACGGCCAGAAGGCTCTCGACCAGCTCGGCGCGGAACCGTTTGGGGTTGTGCTCGCCGACCTGAAGATGCCCAAGGTAGACGGGCTCGCGCTGCTGAAGGAGTTGCAGCAGCGCGCCATTCCGACAGAGTGCATCATCGTCACCGGCCAGGCGACCGTCGACTCGGCCGTGCAGGCGATGCGTGAAGGTGCATACGACTACGTCGAGAAGCCCCTTACCGCGGACAAGCTCAATCGCCTGAAGGCGCTGATCCCCAAGGCGCTCGACAAGTTCAACGTCCAGCAGAAAAACAGAGAGCTTTCCTCGAAGCTCGAAGGCCTGACGCACTACGGCGAGCTGACCGGACAATCCGAGGAAATGCGGGCCGTCTATCAGATCATCGAAGCGGTCGCGCCGTCCAGCGCCAGCGTGCTCATTTTCGGCGAGTCAGGCACCGGTAAGGAGCTAGTCGCTCGTGCGATTCACGCCAAGAGCGAGCGGTCAAAGGGGCCTTTCTTCCCGCTCAACTGTGCCGCACTGCCGAAGGACATTCTCGAGAACGAGCTCTTCGGACACGAGAAGGGCGCCTTTACGGGTTCGGTAAATGAGAAGCCCGGCGCGTTCGAGATGGCCGATGGCGGGACCATTTTCCTCGACGAAGTGGCCGAGATGCCGCCTGACATCCAGGTGAAGCTCCTGCGCGCGATTGAGTCGCGCAGCATCCGTCGGCTGGGCGGCAAGAAGGAGATCGACGTCGACATCCGCATTCTCGCCGCCACCAATCGCGACGTACAGAAGGCGTTGTCGGAAAATGACCTTCGCGACGACCTGTACTACCGTCTGGCCGTCGTCGAGCTATTCCTGCCGCCGCTGCGCGATCGACTGGGTGATGTAAAGCTCCTCGCCAACGAATTCCTGGCCCGCTTCGCCGAGGAGAACGGCAAAGCCATGAGCGGCTTCGACGACCCTGCCTGGGAGTGGATTCTCTCGTACAACTGGCCGGGCAATGTGCGCGAGCTGAAGAATGCCGTCGAAAGAGCGGTAATCATGAGCCGCGGCGACAAGATCAAGGCTACCGACATCATGCCCCGGCATCTGCACCGCACCGGAGAGTTCCCGACGACTATGACGGTGCCACCGGGAGCCACCCTCGCTGACACTCGTCGGCAACTGGTGCTGCGCGCTTTTGCATCGACCAATGGCGACTACGCCCGCACTGCCACCATTGTCGGGATGACACCCGCAGACGTGCGCGCGGAGATTGCATCGCTACTCAACGGAAAACCCGGCGAGACCGCAGCGTCCGGCGGTACCACCAACGGCGCCCGTGTCGCCAAGCCGGCGGAGCTTCCACCCGCTACGGCCAAAGCGTCGAAAGCTCCCGTGAAGGCACCGCCAACGTCGGCGGCAAAACCAAAATCCAAGAAGCGGTAGCGGAGAAGCCTATGAGATGGAAAACACGAGAGGACGAGAGCGACTGGTACGATGAGGACGACGAGGACTATGAGCCGGATCCTTACGTCATCATCGAGAAACAGGACTCGGCGATAGGGCCATTCCTGCTCGGAATTGCACTGGGCGCTGGCGTCGCCCTTCTCTTCGCCCCTCAGAGCGGTGAAGAAACGCGGGGCGGAATCGCTCGCAGCGCCCGCCGCGCCAAGAACGCGGCCCAGGATTTTGTCGAGGACGTGAGCGACACCGTCGCCGACAAGATCAAGGAAGTGAAATCGACCGTCGAGGACAAGATCGAGGCGACGATCGATGCAGTCGACGTGAGAAAGCGACGCGTGACGAATGCGTACCACGCCGGCCGGGCAGCCGCGCGCGAGGCGCGCGGGGAGCTGGAGCAGCGCATCGCCGAAAGCAAAGCGGCGTACAAAGACGTCTAGTGCCGCAGCGCGGGCTAGCGGCCCGGCTCGGCTGGCTGCTTCGCGACTACGCGAAGCGAGTCTGGGACAACAGCGGCGAAGACAACGTTTTCTTTCTGGCGGGCGGCATCGCGTTCAACATTCTACTCGCGGCCGTCCCTTTTTTTCTGCTGCTCGCGACCGGTCTGATCTATCTTCTCAACCAGTCGCCCGATACGACGTCGGCAGAAGTTCTAACCATCGTCGACAAATTCCTTCCGCCGCATCCGCCCGGTGATTCAGGTCCGGCGGCGACGATTCTCAACGAAGTCATCAAGCGCAGCGGTTCGCTCACTATATACAGCGCGATCGGCTTCATCTGGTTCTCGACGCGGCTTTTCGGATCCCTCCGCACCGTCCTCGCTGCCATCTTCGACATCGACACCGATCGCGGGATAATCGCCGGCAAGATCTTCGACATCGAGATGACACTGATCTCGAGCCTGCTGCTTGTCGCGTACACGTCGCTCAGCGCGTATCTCGCCATCGCCACTACCAGGGGCGTGCTGGTGCTCGCCGACCTGGGCCTGCGCAAAGAGCTGATGGGCCAGCTCGAGTACAACCTCGGCCAGCTGCTTGCCTTCTCGTTCATCGCGACGATGTTTTTTTGCCTGTACAAGTTTCTTCCGCACCGCAAGATCCGCTGGAAGATGGCACTCATCGCCTCGCTCTTTACGAGCGTACTGCTCGAACTGGCAAAACGGGCGTTTTCAGCCTATGTGCGATCGTTCAACCCGGGTTCGTTCTACAGCGGCACGGTCGCTGCACTGGTGATCGTTGTTATCTGGGTCTACTACGCCTCCTTCATCTTCATCATTGGCGGCGAAGTGGCGCAGGTATACGAGCTTCGGCGCGTGCGAAAAATGCAGCGTGAAGCATTCGAGGACTGAGTAGCACTAGCGATGTTGCCGGACCATCCGGCGAACACACTTCTGGACGGAGGCGTCTCGTGCGCAAGTTCGCAGCAGTTGCGGCCGTGCTGGCCGTTGTCTCAATCTCGGCTTGCAAGAAGACGGGGGAGGGAGAGTACCAGGTAGAGAGGCCGGTTGTCGGAACGCAGACGGACACGATCCACACTCCGACGCTCGAAGTCGGCACTGACACTGCGAAGGTGACGGTTCCCAAGGTCGAAGTGAAGAAGGACACAGCTGCGATCAAGGTGCCGACGGTGAAGGTGAAGAAGTAACTCCTTACTTACTGGGCACGAGCTCCACCCGTGCTGCAGAAAAGCCCGCCCAACAACGGCGGGCTTTTCTTTTTCTGCGGACTGCGGATTGCCTGGCTAACGGCATTGCGGACTGCTGACTAATTGCGGGATTGGGAGACCTACTGCGGATTGATATGACTGCCCCGGACTGCGCACTGCGGAACCAGTCCCAAGCTCGCAACGCGTACGGTCACCAATCCGCAGTTAGTCAGCCAATTCGTAGTTAGTCAGCAGTCCGAAATGCACTTGGTCCGCGCTCCGCAGTCCGCAATCACCGCTCTTAGCTGCGAGCTGCTCCGCCGACAGCGCCCAGCCGGTCGTCGTAAATTGCCGTTAAAAAAAACTATGCCCGCGTGCTATATTTCAGTTGCCCCAGGTCCCGGAGGGCGTTAGCCCGCTAACTCCGTCAGGACCCCGAAGGTAGCAGCGGCATGCGGTGTCTATCGTTGCTCCGTCAGGCCTGGGGTACTCCCGCCCCTGCAATGTCTCTCGCACTCGCCCGCAAATACCGACCAAAGTCCTTCGCTGACGTCGCCGTCCAGTCGCACGTTTCCAACACGCTGCGTGGTGCAATTGCCAGGGGACGTGTTGCGCACGGCTATCTCCTCTGCGGACCGCGCGGCGTTGGCAAGACGACACTCGCCCGCGTACTTGCCATGGCGCTCAATTGCGAGAACAAACGCGACGATGGTGAGCCCTGTGGAGTGTGCACCTCGTGCCAGCGGATCTGGAGCGGCGCGTCGAGCCTCGACGTAGTCGAGATCGACGCTGCATCCAACCGTGGCGTCGATGATGCGCGCGACCTGCGAGAACGAGCCATGTATGCTCCGTCCGGCGAAGACCGTTACAAAGTCTACATCGTCGACGAGGCCCACATGCTCACGCGCGAGGCGTGGAACGCCTTGCTCAAGATTCTCGAGGAGCCTCCACCGCGGGTGATCTTTGTGTTCGCGACGACCGAGCCCCAGAAAATTGCCCAGTCGGCAGCGCCGGTGTTGAGTCGGCTGCAGCGATTCGATCTCAAGCGCATCGGCCTCTCCGAGATCGTGCGTCGTCTCTCGGCTGTTCTCGGCAACGAGGGCGTGCAGATCTCCCAGGACGCGCTCGGCATGATCGCGCGCGCTGCCGATGGATCGATGCGCGATGCGTTGAGTCTCGCCGATCAGGTCATCTCGATTGGCGAGGGACCGGTTACCGCGGAGCGCGTACGCGAGGCGCTCGGTCTGGTGCCCGAGGATGAGTTCCTCGCCATTCTGGACATCATTGCCGGCCGCAGAGCGGGGGAAGTCTTCGGCGCCGTCAACAAGCTGGCTGATGCAGGGGTGGATTTTGGCGTTTTCCTGTCGGGATTCGCTGACATTCTGCGCGCCCAGCTTACAGTCGTCCTGAACGGGAAAGCCGAGGGTGTGTCGGCTGCGGCTGCGGCGGCGCTCGAGCAGCGCCGAGATCTGTTCAGTGCGGGCGATTTGCTGCGCATGATCAGCGCGATCAACACCCTCGAGCCAACGTTCAAAAAAAGCGCACAACAGCAGCTGCTGGTCGAGATGTTGTTGGTTCGCATGGCCCTCCTCGATCGCACTGTTGCGCTCGAGGATCTGATCAAGGGCTTGAGCAGCCAAGCGCCCGCATTTGAGCGGGAAGCCGCCAGCAGTTCGATCCGGGCACAAGCGTCCCACACCTCGGTGCCAAGACCGGCGCCGCGTCCGACGACTCGGCCGGGTTACCCGCCGCAGCTCGATGCGCCAAATACGCTCCCCGACAAGCCTGCGCCAAAATCTGCCGCTCCTGGGCCCAACGAGGCGCAGCTGCGCGAGATGAAGCGCGCGATGGAAGCGACGGCACAGGATTCGAATCGAAGCAGGATGACCCCCGAGGCGCTCAAGGAGGAGCGCATCGGTATGCTTCGTCAGAAAGATCCCGCACTCGGCGATGCCATCGACGAGCTCGATCTCGAGCTTCTGGACTAACTTTTCATCGATTCAAGAGGCAATGGCTGATTTCAGCAAGATTTTCGAGCAGGCGCAGCAGATGCAGGCGCGCATGCAGCAGCTGCAGTCTGAGCTGGAAAAGCAGACAGTCACCGCCACTGCGGGAGGCGGCATGGTGACTGTCGAAGCCGACGGAAAGGGAACCATCACCCGCGTCAAAATCGATCCAGGCGTAGCGGATCCGAAGGACGTCGAGATGCTCGAGGATCTGGTGCTCGTCGCCGTGAATGAGGCCCAGAAAAAGGCGGCGGACCTCGCCAAGGGCGAGATGGGGAAGCTCACTGGCGGCTTGAACCTTCCCTTCAAGCTCCCCTTCTAGCGTGGGAGCGATCGACGATCTCGCCGCCGAGCTCTCAAAACTGCCCGGCATCGGGCGGAAGACAGCGCTCCGCCTGACCTACCATCTTCTGAAGCAGTCTCCCGACCAGTCCAAGCGCCTCGCCACCGCCTTGACGACGCTCGCTGAAAAGGTTCGTCCCTGCCCGCAGTGCTTCAACCTGACAGAGGAGGATTTGTGCTCCATCTGCCGTGACGCGCGACGGGATACGGGAGTCATCTGCGCAGTAGAGGAAGCATCCGATATCGGCGCTATCGAGCGGTCTGGTGAGTACCGGGGCGTATACCACGTCCTGGGCGGACGCCTGTCCCCGCTCGACGGCATCGGACCGGAGGATCTCACCATTCCACAACTGGAAACCAGAGTGTCTGCTGGAGTCGTACGCGAAGTGATAATTGCCACCAATCCGAGTATTGAAGGCGAGTCCACTGCGTTGTACGTGCAGCGCCGTCTCGCTCGCTACCCACTGACGATCTCGAGAATAGCGCGCGGACTGCCGGTCGGCGGTGACTTGGAGTACGCCGATGGCGTGACCATTGCCCAAGCGTTGACGGCCAGGAGGGCAATGTCATGAGCAGCGGACAGCGCGCGAGCTACGTTGCGGTTGGGTTTATTGGTGGGATGGCGGCGGGTTCTCTGATGTGGAGCAGAATGCAGCGGAACTGCCGCCGCAATCTGTTTTCGCGCAATCCACTCTTCCGCATTGCCGCGCTGGGTTACCTTCGCGCCCGTCCGACGGTGACCACCGCCCAGCTGCTTCGCGAATACGTCGCGTGGGAGCCGCGCCCAATTCTCCGCCAGCGCGGAAGGCGGATGCTGAAGCGCCTCGAAGCCACGTTGTGACCGGAGCACGATGACTGCCGGCACGGCCAACTGGTCGTTCACACAGGACGACTTCACAGCAATAACTGAATCCTTGCGTCGCTTCCTTGGCGAGACGAAGTCGCGTTGCGCACTCCTCGTCGATCGGTCGGGGCAGCTGGTAACCACTGTCGGCGACGCGCCCGGTCTCGACACCACCGCGTTCGCTACGCTGACGGCCGCTGATTACAGCGCCAACGACCAGCTGGCGAAGCTGGTTGGCGAGACTGATTTCTCCAGCCTGTTTCATCAGGGGGAAAAGGAATCACTCTACGTCGCCGACATCGCC
The DNA here is from genome assembly GCA_036506035.1 of Gemmatimonadaceae bacterium. Lineage (GTDB taxonomy): Bacteria > Gemmatimonadota > Gemmatimonadetes > Gemmatimonadales > Gemmatimonadaceae > UBA4720. The sequence goes on from DASXSL010000010.1 coordinate 64,455, forward strand.
CGGCGCTTGTTGCTGGTCATAATCTTCGATTCACGTACGACCGTCGGACTCGTCCGTTTGCGCATGAAGGACGAGGTCGAGGAGTTGACGCAGTTGATCGATCGTGTATTCTCACGCGGTCGCAACAGCGACGCGTCCAAAGACAAGCTGCTCAAGGGCGCGGATGACGAAATCGACAAACTCTTCAACTGGTGAGGAAGAGCTAGACCGTGTCGATGATCAACTACGCCTCGCGCGAGATCAATTGTAAGATTGTTTACTATGGTCCCGGGCTTGGTGGTAAGACCACGAATCTCGAGCACGTCTACGGCAAGGTGAAGCCGGAGACGCGCGGGAAACTCATATCGCTCGCGACCGAAACAGAACGCACGCTGTTCTTCGATTTCCTTCCTGTCGATCTGGGAACGATTCGCGGCTTCAAGACCCGCTTCCACCTCTACACCGTCCCCGGTCAGGTCTACTACAACGCCAGCCGCAAGCTGATTCTCAAAAACGTAGATGGCATAGTCTTCGTCGGCGACTCCCAGGCCGAGCGGATGGAAGCCAACCTCGAGTCCATGCAAAACCTCTACGACAACATGGCCGAGTATGGGTACGACCTGACCCAGATGCCGTTCGTCATCCAGTACAACAAGCGAGACTTACCCAACGCCGCGCCGATCGAAGATCTCCAGGCCGCGCTCAATCCCGGCTGGGAGGTTGAGGACGCCAGCAAGCATCGCGTGCAGCCCGATCCCTATCACGCCGGTCAGAACCTCGTCGAGCAGCTATCGGGAGGAGAATGGATCGAGAGGGCGCCTTATTTCGAGGCAATTGCCGTCCAGGGCGACGGCGTGTTCGACACACTCAAGGCTGTCAGTAAGCTCGTACTGAAGGCGCTCGCCTAGCGGGACGGAGAAGGCGCGGTGAATCTCCCCAACGCGATCACCGCCGGCCGAATTCTCGCCGCGCCTTTCATCGCCGCGCTGCCGTTCATTGCCTCGCCCGGCGCGCGGGGGATCGCGTTCGCACTCTACGTTATCGCCGCGCTCACGGACTACTACGACGGAATGCTGGCGCGTACCCGCAACCTGATTACGGATCTTGGGCGGCTGCTGGATCCATTGGCGGACAAGCTGCTGCTTTTCGCGACGCTCATACCGATGTTCGTCCTGATGGCTCCGCCGAGCGATCCTTTTGTACCGACGCGCGCCGAGAGCATCGATGCGGCACGTTTGCAATTCCAGACTCCAATCGGATCGGTGGGACTGCGCTGGTGGATTGCGGCGATCGTCATCGGCCGTGAAGTCTTTATGACGATCTTCCGCCAGGCCGCGGCGAGACGCGGCGTCGTCATCTCGGCGATTGGTCCTGCCAAGTGGAAGACAGCCTTTCAATCAGTCTGGGTTGGGTCGGCCTACTTCTGGTTTTTCGCGGCGACACTAGCCGCGACCCATAAGTGGAGTAGCGCCGCGTGGCGCGCCTTTGCTTACTTCAATGGCACCGTCGGCGCGATCGCCATGGTCGTGTCCGTCCTACTCACTGTTTATTCTCTCGTGTTATACCTGCGCAGATACTCCGGAGCATTCGCGCCTTGAGCGGAATCCAGGTCGAGCTGATCACCATCGGTGACGAGCTCCTCCTCGGCTTCACGATCGACACCAACGCCGCACACATCTCGCGCACGCTTGCTGAAGCGGGCGTAGAAATGGTCCGTCGCACCACGGTTGGTGATGAGGCCGATAAGATCGCGTCGGCAGTGCGAGAAGCGCTCGACCGAACGGGGGCAGTGATCACTACCGGCGGGCTTGGCCCGACGAGCGACGACCTCACCAAGCCCTCGATCGCCCGAATCTTCGGCCGCAGGATGTTGCTGGACGAAGAGATCGCCGCCGCTCTCGAGCGGAGATGGAAGGCGCGATTCCCCGGCGGGAAGTTTCCCGCTACCAATCGAACCCAGGCGGAGATTCCCGAGGGCGCCGGGATTCTTCCCAACCGCCACGGATCGGCGCCGGGAATCTGGCTCGAGGACGAGAAGGGACGCTGGGTGGCGATGATTCCTGGAGTTCCCCGCGAGATGCGAGGGATGCTGGCCGAGGAGGTCTTACCGCGGATCAAAGCACGCAGTGGCGACTCCGAGAGCGGCGTCGTTTCCGGAACGCTGCGGACGACGGGCATCGCCGAGTCTGCGATTGCCGAACTGCTCGGACCGAATTTTCTGGGCGAGCCTGGCACGGAGCTCGGCGAATTGCCATTGGCCTACTTGCCGGGAGTAGCCGGCGTCGACCTGCGAGTCACGGCGAAGGGAATGCCACGATCAGTGGCCGAAAAGCTGGTTGCGGGTGCACTCGTGAAACTGCGCGGTCGAGTCGGCGCGTACCTCTATGGAGAAGGCGATACTGATCTGGCAGCCGTAGTGCTCGAGCAATGCCGGAAGGCAGGTCTGAAACTCGCGATTGCAGAGAGCTGCACCGGCGGTCTGGTAGGAGAGAGGATCACGAACATCCCGGGGTCCAGCGAAGTGTTTCTCGGCGGTGTGATAGCGTATCACAATGACGTCAAGCGGGACGAGCTTGGTGTTCGCGAAGAGGATATCCGCCGATACGGTGCGGTCAGCGAGGAAGTCGTGTTGCAGATGGCAGCGGGCGCGCGCAAGCGATTCGGCGCCGATATCACTATCGCAGTAACGGGCGTTGCTGGGCCGGGTGGCGGCACCCCGGAAAAGCCCGTTGGGCTCGTCTGGATTGCTGTAGACGATGGAAACGCGAAGGCGCGCCGCTTTAACTTGATCGGAGATCGTGCCGAGATTCGGCAGCGCGCAGCCCAGGCAGCGCTGGAGATGGTGCGGCGCGCTCTCTCGAAAGGTTAACTTAGAGCCATGAGACACTCGAAAAAGAAACCCGAGCCGACGCCGCTGCCCGAGCAGGAGACGATGGGCTCGCCTGACGATTACGCCCCTGGTACGAGTCAGGGCGACGGACAGGGCGGCGATCCAACGGTCGCAGATCCCGCGGACGCAGCACCTGATGCGCCCGTCGGCGCCGGCATCGACACAGGCACTGCCAACAGCGGGGCGACACAGGCGACTGATACGGGTTCCGAAGCCGCAGTCGAGCGCGACAAGTATCTGCGCCTGGCGGCTGAATACGACAACTATCGCAAGCGTTCGGCGAAAGAACGGCAGGACGCCGGCTCACGCGCGCAAGCGGATCTGGTGCGACATCTGATCGAGGCGCTCGACGACGTCGCGAGATTCGCGCACGTCGATCCGGCGGCGACCGATTCGACGACGATAGTGCAGGGCGTCGATATGGTGGAAAAGAAGCTGCTCAAAGCGTTGGGGAACGCTGGACTGGAAGTAATCAATCCTGTCGGCGAGACCTTCGATCCGGCGCTGCACGAAGCAGTCGCGACTGAGCCGACGTCAGCGAGAGAGGACGATCACGTGGTGTCACGCGTGTATCAGCCGGGTTACGTCTTCAAGTCTCAGCTGCTGAGGCCGGCGCGCGTCGTTGTGAAGCAGTACAACGGCTGACCGACAACACGCACTGATTGTACATGCCACAGACGAAGGACTTCTACTCCGTACTTGGCGTATCGTCGAGCGCTTCCCAGGACGAGATCAAGAAGGCGTATCGCAAGCTGGCGAAGAAGTTTCACCCCGATGCAAATGCGAACGACCCCAAAGCTGCTGAGCGTTTCAAGGAGATCTCCGAGGCCAACAACGTTCTGAGCGATCCGGGAAAGCGAAAGCAGTACGACGAGATGCGCCGGCTCGGGGCTTTCGACGGTGGATTTGCGGGTTTCGGCGGCGCCAGATCGGCGCGTGCTGCGGGCCCACGTGGAACGACGCAGACGATCAACTTCCAGGACTTCGACATTGGCGGACTAGGAGGTCTTGGCGATCTCTTCAGCTCGATGTTCGGGGGCGGCGAGACGCGCGAGAGCGCCCGCCAGACCGGCCCCGAGAAAGGCCAGACAGTCGAAGCGGCGCTCGACATTCCTTTCCGCACTGCAGCGCGCGGCGGCAAGGTACCGATCGACCTCGAGGTCAGCGAGGAATGCCCGACCTGCCATGGTACTGGAGCCGCACCGGGCGCTTCACTCAGGGTGTGTCCGGAATGCGATGGCCGCGGCGTCATCTCATTCGGCCAGGGTGGTTTTGCGGTTAACCGGCCGTGCCCGGTCTGCCTCGGTCGCGGTCAGGTTCCGACGGAGCCGTGTCCGACATGCCACGGCAACGGAGAGGTGAGAGCCCGCCGAAAAGTTCTAATCAATGTCCCGCCGGGAGCCGACACCGGCTCCAAGATCCGACTGAAGGG